>NZ_AEJC01000494.1 GCF_000317595.1 Streptomyces ipomoeae 91-03
CCTCTCGTTCAGCGGGGTACTACGGTCAACCGACCTCGGGAGCGGGCTCCTTGGACTCGGTCTCGGCCTGAGCAGGCTCCTTGGACTCGGTCTTGGCCTGAGCGGGGACCGCGACCTTGTCGGTGTTCACGGGGTCGGCGGCGTCGGCAGCGCCCTCCGGGGCCTTGCCGGGCTCGCCCCTTTCCTCGTCCTCCTCCACGAACTGCAGTTCCCCGTCGAGCATCTTCTTGGCCCGATCGGTGTCCAGCACGCCCTCCCACTTGGAGACCGCGAAGACGGCGACGCAGTTGCCGAGGAGGTTGGTGGCGACGCGCATCGAGTCCATGATGCGGTCGACGCCGAGGAGGAGGGCGACGGCGCCGGCCGGGATGGCGCCGAGCGCGGAGGCGGTCGCCGACAGGGCGAGGAAGGCCGAACCGGGGATACCGGCCATGCCCTTGCTGGTCAGCATGAGCACCAGGATCACGGTGATCTGCTGGCTGAGGCTGAGGTCGACGCCGACGGCCTGGGCGATGAACAGGGTGCCGATGGAGAGGTAGATGGACGCGCCGTCGAGGTTGAAGGAGTAGCCGGTGGGCAGCACCAGACCCACGGCGTCGTCACGGGCGCCGGCCTGACGCAGCTTCTGCATCATGCGGGGCATGACGCTCTCGCTGGAGGCGGTCCCGAGCGCGAGCAGCATCTCCTCGCGGGTGTAGCGGACGAACTTCCACAGGCTCAGCCCGGTCACCAGCTTCAGCGCGACGCCGAGCAGGACGAGGAAGGCGGCGGCGACGGCGTAGCAGAGGATGATGAGCTTGCCGTAGGTCTTCATGACGCCCAGGCCGTACTCACCGACCAGGTGGACCATCGCGCCGAACACGGCGAGCGGGGCCAGCTTCATGACGAAGCCGACGATCGCGAAGATGACCTCCTGGGCCTGCTCGATGGCGGGCAGGATCTTGGGCACCTTGGTGTGGCCGAGGTGCAGCAGCGCGGCGCCGGTGAGGCAGGCCAGCACCAGCACCTGGAGCAGCGAGTTCTCGGCGAACGCGCCGATCGCGCTGGTCGGCAGCGCGTTCAGGATGAACTCGCTGGTAGACGGCAGCGCACCACCGGCGGTCTTGGCGTCGACGGCCGAGGTGTCGAGCTTCGACGGGTCGACGTTCATGCCCGAGCCGGGACTGAAGACGTTGGCGCCGATCAGACCGATGAGCAGCGCGGCCGTCGAGGCGACCTCGAACCAGATCAGGGCCTTGAGCCCGATCCGGCCGAACGCCTTCAGATTCCCGGCCTTGGCGATGCCGACGACGACCACGCAGAAGACGAGCGGTGAGATGACCGTCTTGATGAGACGGATGAAACCGTCGCCGAGCGGCTGGAAGGTCGTGGCCGTGTCGGGCCACAACCTTCCGACGACGATTCCGAGCACAAGCGCGACACCGACTTGTGCGAACAGTGAGGTACGCAGCATGCGTGCGACGCGTCGCGGCAGGGACGGTACGGACTGCGGCACGGGCACTCCTCCGGAGCGGACTTTCTGGCATGCGGAAAAGTATTTCCGCGCCGATCACTATCGGGGAGTTGTCGCTCGCGGGGAAGACCGCCGTGTTTCCCGGCATGTAAATCATCGAACTGTTGTCACAGCGCACGCACAGCGACTCAACAGCTCCGACGATCCTCCGTCAGCACTCCCTGTGCCGTGACCAACGAACGGTCGTAGCACCCGCCCGATCCGTACAGCCGGTAGCGCTCACTCGTCGTCCCCACCGCATGCCGCTGGTCACGCGGCACGAACGCCGTGTACGTGGCATCGCCCGTGTAGGTGTCGTCGAGCCGGGACCACGCGACACGCCGACCGCCGTACGTCTCACTGACCGTCGACCGGTCACCGAGCGTCAGTACGGTGCGCAGCCGGTCGCCCGCGCCGAGCGTCGTCGTGCCGTCCATCGTGTACGACCGCTGGGTGCGCGTCGTCCTGGCCAGTCCGCGCCCGTCGACGGTGACCGTCTCGTCGTCGCCCCATGTCGCCTTCAGGGCATCGGGGCTCTCGCCGTCCGACCAGGTGTGCACGGAGGTGTCGATGAGGCTCCGGCGGACGGTGGTCGTCACCCGGCCGTGCGAGGTGTCGACGTATCCGGACACCGTCAACCGGTGACTTCCCTCGGTGTCGAGGCGGTGCTCCGTACCCGGTGTGTACGTGGAGGAGTTGGCGAGATCGCCCGCCCGGACCCTGGTGAGGGCGCCGGTGACGTGCTCGCTCTTCTCGTCCTGCCAGACGAGGACGTTGACCGGGGTGCTCCAGCCCGCCTGCCCCTCGGGCACGCCGACGACCGAGACCTCGACCCGGTGCGGACGGCCGTCGTTGAGCAGCCCCGCGAAGGGGGTGAGGTCGTAGCGGATGGGCTGGACGTCGAAGGCGCGGGGCCCGGGGATCACGTACCAGAGGAAGGGGTTGGACCAGCCGCCGGTCCACACGGTCGGGAACGGCGCGGCGATTCCGGCCAGTTGTCCGTCGATCTCCATCTGCACCTCGCGGTACGGCCCGTCGTCCGCCTTGCAGGAGTACGGCGCCGCCTCGAGCACCGTCATGTACCAGTACTCCTCGCAGCCGCCGCCCGAGCCGGTGGCGTACACCTCGGCGACGACGCGTTCGCTGTTGCGCGGGGTGGTGAGCGTGGTGCCGTCCCGGAGGGTGAGGACGCGGTCGGGGACGGTCCTGGCGGTCTCCGCCGTGGGCCTGCCCGCGTAGAAGGTGAGCGTGACCTTGACGTCGAGGACGCCGGTGTAGGTGTCGTCGACGACGTTGCCGATGAGCATCTCCACGGGCTGGGTGCCGCGCAGGGTGTCGCTGTAGCGCGTGACGTCCTTCTCCACCGACCACTCGATGCCGTCGGGAGAGGGCTGGGGCGTCGACGTACGGAAGACCTCGACACCACCGATGTGGAGGTAACCGAGGCGGTCGTACTGCCGCCCCTTCACCTTGCCGTCGAGACGCAGGACGACCTTGCTCCAGCTCTTCCCGCAGTCACCCGGGGGCGCGTAAGTCCCCTTGTACGGCGTGAAGTCCTTGAACTGCGCCTCGGCGACCGTCACTTCGCAGGACTTGGCGTTCTCCGGCCTGGTCACGGGCGGGGCGGCGGTGATCGGGTCGTGCCAGTCGGTGCCGAACTCGGCGGGCACGTCGGCGGATCGAGTGGTGATGTCGGCGGATTGGGCGGGGGTGGCCCCGAGGAGGGTGCTCGCCAGGAGGGTCGCTCCGGTGAGCATGGACATGATGATCCGGGTTCTCATGGGCGGAGTTCTACGGGGAGTCGGCGCTCCCCGCAATGACGCCTCCAGCCACTTCGGTGACCGGAGGCATCCGGCGTCTCAGGCCTTCAACTCCGCCTTGTCCCCCATCACGATCACCGGGTGCTTCGCCGGATCCAGGGTGTGCAGCAGGTACTCCATGCCCGACTTGGACAGGCTCACGCAGGCCGAGGTGCCGCTGCCGTGGTCCATGTGCAGCCAGATGCTGCCGCCCTTGGACTGGCCCTCGGGGCGCGTCGGGTCGATCGGCGTGGTGCCCTTGACGCGGTTGTAGTCGATGGCGATGACGTAGTCGAAGTCGTGCCAGTGCGACTTGGCCCAGTAGTGCGGGGCCTGGAACGACGCCGACTGGCTGTACGGGAGCTTCGCGCCCGGGTCGGCGAGGACGCCACCCGCGTCGCTGAGCGTGAACACACCGACCGGGCTGCGCTTGTCGCCCTCCCGGTGGTCCGTCGTCCAGCCCTTCTTGCCGTTGTGGCCCTGCCAGGTGCGGGTCTTCTCCCAGGCGGTACCGCTCTTCGTGTACAGGACGATCGTCGAGTCGGCGTCGTCCTTCCCCTCGCCGTAGACGGCCACGACCTGGCGGGATTCGGCGGGAATCCGCTTCTGGAGGCGGTCACCGACGTCCGGGATACGGGTCGGGTCGACGCTCTGTGCCTCGGCGCGCTTCGCCTTGTCGCCGGAGGCCGTGTCGGCCTTGGCCGCGTTGCCCGTGCCGCCCGAACCACCGCACGCGGCCAGGGACATCACCAGGGCGCCGCAGACCAGCGCGGGAACCCGGGTTCGCCGCAGACCCCTCGCGCCCCTCGCCCCGATCGCGTCGCCCGTCCCCATCGTGTCGCTCGCACCGCCGATTCGTCCGCGCCTCGTACCGCCTATTCGCATCGGTCCATCCTCGCACCGCGCCCCGGAGGAACGCGTCCGTCACCCTCGCCACGGGGCGTCCTACGGGCGGTCCAGGCCGAAACTTTGCCCGGCGCCGGAAAACCGTTTGCCTCCGACCACGCTGTGACGCGAACCTTTCACGGCCGCCCTCTGGGCTTCGCTGCCCTTTTTACGCACTTTCTCCCCCCTCCCCTGACACGAGCCACTGGGACGTCATGCAGATTCAAGACCTTCCGTATCAAGACCCAGGTGTGCCGGACGCGCGCTCGGGTCCCAGATTCCTGTGGTGGCTCGGCCGGAATCAGCTGGGCGGGCAGTTCAAGGCGCTGGCGTGGGGGCTGTTGCACTTCACGTCCGTGGCCGGGCTGCCGTTCTGCGTCGGCTTCGCCATCCAGGCCGTCGTCGACCGCTCCGGCTCCCGGCTCGCCCTCGCGGGCGTGCTGCTGGTGCTGTGCGGTTTCACCATCGCGTTGGGCGACACCTTCCTGCACCGGTCGGCGGTCACCAACTGGATCACCGCCGCCGCCCGCGTCCAGCAGCTGCTGGCCCGCAAGACGGCCCAGCTCGGCTCCGCGCTGACGCGACGCGTGGCCGCCGGTGAGGTCGTCGCCGTGTCCACGGGCGACGTCGAGAAGATCGGCTGGTTCGTGGAAGCCGTCTCCCGGTTCACCGCGGCGGCGCTCACCGTGGTCCTGGTCTGCGTGGGACTGGTCCTCTACCAGCCCGCGCTCGGCATCGTCGTCGCCATCGGCGTGCCCGTCCTCGCGCTCGCCGCCCTGCCGCTGCTGCCCCGCGCGACCAGGCGCGCCGACTTCCAGCGCGAGAAGGCGGGCCGCGCCACCGAACTGGCCTCCGACACCGTCGCCGGTCTGCGGGTCCTGCGCGGCATCGGCGGTGAGGACCTCTTCCTGGACCGCTACCGCCGCGCCTCGCAGGAGGTCCGGCACGCCGCCGTCCGCAGCGCCCGTATGTGGGCCCTGATCTCCGGCATCCAGGTGCTGATGCCCGGGCTGCTGATGATCGCGGTCGTCTGGTACGGCGTCGGACTCGCCCGCGAGGGCCGGATCACCGTCGGCGAACTGGTCACCGTGTACAGCGCGGTCATGCTGCTGGCGTATCCGCTCAGGCACTTCGAGGAGATCGCCATGGCGTACTCCTTCTCCCGCCCCTCCGCCAAACGGGCGGCCGGGGTGCTGTCCCTGGAACGGGCGACGGACACCGACGGTGTACGTGAGGGCGTCGTCCCCTCCGGTGACCTGTACGACCCGGAGACCGGGCTGCTCGTGCCCACCGGGTGTCTCACCGCGGTGGTGTGCGGCGACCCCGACGCGGCCGGACGGCTCGCGGAACGGCTGGGCGGCCACGCCTCCGAGGAGGGCACGTCCGTCCTTCTGGACGGCGTACCGCTCGACGAACTGCCGCTCGACTCGGCCCGCGCCGCCGTCCTCGTCCAGGACAAGGACCCGGTGCTGCTCTCCGGCACCCTGCGCGAACTCCTCGACGTACCCGCCTCCGGCGAGGTCACCGCCGAGGAGGCACTGGCCGCCGCACAGTGCGGTGATGTGCTGGAGGCGCTGGCACAGGGTTCGCTGGGCGCCGAGGATCCGATGGACGCGCGGATCACCGAGCGCGGCCGGTCCCTGTCCGGCGGCCAGCGCCAGCGGCTCGCCCTCGCCCGCTCCCTGATCACCGACCCGGGGGTCCTGGTCCTGGACGAGCCGACGTCCGCCGTCGACTCGCACACCGAGGCCAGGATCGCCGACGGCGTCCGGTCACTGCGGGCCGGCCGTACGACGGTCGTGTTCACCTCCTCACCGCTCCTGCTGGACCTCGCCGAACGGGTCGTGCTGGTGCACGACGGCGAGGTCGCGGCGGTCGGCGTGCACCGCGAACTGGTGCACAAGGAGCCGCGATACCGGGCCGTCGTCACCCGCGAGACCGACGACGAGGCCGCCACGGCTGTGTCGGAGACCGAAGGTGCCTCGGGCACAGGGGGTTCCCTGAACGCCATGCCGAGCGGCCGGAAGTCCACCCTCAGCGATGTGCTGGACAAACTGGAAGAAATCGAGGAGACCGCATGATCGGCGTGGCGCCACCGGCGTACGACCCGGCCGCTCCGACCACGGCGAACACCCTGCCCGTCGGCGCCCCCGCGACCGTACGCGCCTACGTGGCCGAACTGTTCCGCCGTCACCGCCGGGCCTTCGGCCTGCTCATCACGGTCAACACGGTCGCCGTGGTGTCCTCGATGGCCGGACCCTACCTCCTGGGCGGACTCGTCGAGCGGGTCTCGGACGGCGCCCGCGAACTCCATCTGGAGCTCACGGCCGCAGTCTTCGTCGCCGCCCTCGTCGTCCAGGCCGTGTTCGTACGAGAGGTCCGGCTGCGCGGTGCCATGCTCGGCGAGCGGATGCTGGCCGATCTGCGCGAGGACTTCCTCGTACGGTCGGTCGGCCTGCCGCCGGGCGTCCTGGAGCGGGCCGGAACGGGTGACCTGCTGTCCCGGATCACCACGGACATCGACCGTCTCGCCAACGCGATGCGCGAGGCCGTACCGCAGCTGGCGATCGGTGTGGTGTGGGTGTGCCTGCTGCTCGGCGGACTCGCCGTGACGGCGCCCCCGCTGGCGCTCGCCGTACTGCTGGCCGTACCGCTGCTCGCGGTGGGCTGCCGCTGGTATTTCAAGCGGGCGCCGTCGGCCTACCGCTCGGAGTCCGCCGGGTACGCCGCCGTCGCGGCCGTGCTCGCGGAGACCGTGGACGCCGGACGCACCGTCGAGGCCCACCGCCTCGGCACCCGCCGCATCGAACTGTCGAACAAGCGCATCCGGGAGTGGACCGCCTGGGAGCGGTACACCATGTGGCTGCGCTCGGTGCTCTTCCCGGTGATCAACTTCACGCACACCATGGTCCTCGGCTCGGTCCTGATCATCGGCGGCGTGTTCGTCCTGCGGGGCTGGATCGACCTCGGCCAGCTGACCACGGGCGCGCTCATCGCCCAGATGCTCGTCGACCCGATCAATCTGATCCTGCGCTGGTACGACGAGCTCCAGATCGCCGAGGTGTCGCTGGCCCGGCTCGTCGGGGTCCGCGACATCGAACCGGACGCGGGCGACCCCGCCGTGGCCCCCGACGGGCGCCATGTACACGCCGACCAGGTGCACTTCGGGTACCGCGCCGGCGTCGACGTGCTGCGCAAGGTGTCCCTGGAGGTCGCCCCCGGCACCCGCCTGGCCCTCGTCGGCCCGTCCGGCGCCGGCAAGTCGACCCTGGGCCGACTGCTCGCCGGGATCTACGCACCCCGCGACGGCCGGATCACCCTCGGCGGCGCCGAGCTGTCCCGGATGCCCGCCGAGGACGTCCGCTCCCATGTGGCCCTCGTCAACCAGGAGCACCACGTCTTCGTGGGCTCCCTGCGCGACAACCTCCTCCTCGCCCTCCCCCACTCTCGGCTTCGCTCGAGCGGGGGGACCCCCATCGGTGCCGAGGACGCCGAGCTGTGGGCGGCGCTCGGCGCGGTCGACGCCGACACCTGGGCCCGGGCTCTGGACGACGGCCTGGACACCGAGGTCGGCTCCGGCGGGCTGGCGCTCACCCCGGCACAGGCGCAGCAGATCGCACTGGCCCGACTGGTCCTCGCCGACCCGCACACCCTGGTCCTGGACGAGGCGACCTCGCTCCTCGACCCACGCGCGGCCCGGCATCTGGAACGCTCCCTCGCCCGTGTCCTCGACGGCCGCACCGTCGTCGCCATCGCCCACCGGCTGCACACCGCCCACGACGCGGACGTCATCGCCGTCGTCGAGAACGGCCGCATCAGTGAGCTCGGCAGCCACGACCAGCTCGTCGAGGCGGACGGCGCGTACGCCGCGCTGTGGAGGTCGTGGCACGGCTGACCCACATAGGACGGCCGACCCGCGTGGGAGCGCCGCCCCGCAGGGAATCACTGACCCGCATGGGGCCACCGCTGTCCAGTCGGCGATGGCCCCCGCCGGGGCCCGCCTGTGCCCGGCCATGGCCGGCGGTGAGGCGAGGCGGCCGATGCCCCGCAGCCGGGTCGGGGTCGACCCGGGCACGGACGACAGACGGGGCGGGGGCGACCCGGACCTGCGCCAAGGGCGGGGCTGGGTCGATCCCGTCTCAGACGGCAGGCGGGCCGTGGTCGCCCCCGGCTCGGAGGGCCGACGCAGACGATCCGCGGCGGCGGCTCCCCTGCCGTTGCATTGTTGCCAACGCGAGTGGAAGGCTGGTGGTGAGCACTGATTCGGGGGACGCCCGTGAACCGCCCGGTTCGCGGGGTTCGGGCCGCCGCCCAGCGGTCCGCGCGCCCACCGTCGTCCAGCGGTGGCACCGGGCCCGTCCCACCACTGGAGGTACCCGTGGACACAGCCGGCGGATGGGGAGACGACGTCTACCAGCCTGACGGATCCGAGATCCAGGACGACGCCGGACTGCTGGACGCTGAGGACACCCTGGTCGCCGATGGCGTCGCCGACCCGCTCGACCGGGGCTGGTCGCCACCGGAGCGTCCCTGGGCGGTGGAGCACACCGGGGTGACCGCCGAGGAGCGCCTGCGGGGCGAGACCCTGGACCAGCGGCTCGCCGAGGAACTTCCGGACGTCACGTACCCCGACGGCGACGGCATCGGCGACGCCCAGGACACCGATGGGGAGCCCTTGGACAACGAGGTGGGAAACTTCCGCTCCGGCCGCCTCGTCGCCCCCGATGAGGGCGCCCACGAGGACGAGGAGAGTCGGCTGATCGCCACCGACGTGGGCATCGACGGCGCCGCCGCCTCGGCGGAGGAGGCCGCGATGCACATCGTCGACGAGGACTCGCTGCCGAGCTGAGCCCGTCCAGGACGGCGGCCTCACCCCGTCGGCCCCGGTGCGGCCCTGTCCCGGGCGTGGCGGCAGGCCCCGTGTCGAGAGCGGCGTCAGATGACGTTCAGCGCAGCCGCGGCACCCACGCCGCCCAGCACCATGAACACCGGCATGAGCACCCTCAGCTCGACCCAGCTGCCGGCCCGGAACCGCATCGCCTTCGGCGGGCCCACCGGGTACCAGCGCTTGCGGCCCACGGGTATCGGCCACAGGATCGGGCAGCCCGACACGGTCAGCGCGTCCCCGATGTCGTGCACCAGCGCGCCGAGCAGGATCGGCAGCCCGAGCCACAGGTACTCCTGGCCGGGCTCGCTGAACAGCCAGTCCGCCCCGTTGCCCGGCTTGTCCAGGACCCCCGCGATGATCCACGCGCTAGTCGCGGCCAGCAGCCACACCAGCACATCGCTGCTCGAACCTCGGGCCGCCCGCCACAGCAGCCCCTCGATCGCCAGCACCATGTGCACGAACAGAATGGCCAGCACCGCCCAGCGGCCACCCACGATCGCCAGGACGGAGGCGCCGCCGCCGAGCAGCACCGCCCACAGCCAGGTGTGGGTGAGCGTGCGGTGCCCGCCGGAGCGACGCGGGTCGCCCTGCTTCTTCGTCGCCTTGTAGACGGCGTACGACAGCTTGTCGACGATCTCGCACACCCAGCGCGAGACCGGGCCGAAGGACCGGGAGATCGTGGCCGCCTTGTGGTCCAGTCCGGGGCGAGCGCGGCACCCGCGCAGATCAGCGCACCGGCCAGGAGGACCGGGCAGGGCATGGTGTGGCCGGCGGCGGCTGCGCCGCCCCTACCCCGAGCCAGGCCGCGGCCCGGACAGTGAGTGTGCTGGTCCCATCATGGCCGTACCCCGCCCCATTCCCTTTGTGCCGCTGTCCAGTTGCCCTGTGCCGCTGTCCAGGTGTGTGAGTGCGCTGACGTTTTGTCGGCGCCACAGCGTAGCGTTCGCGATCTTCGGTCCCGCATCCGATTCCCCCATCGGGTGCGAGGGCAGGCAAGATGGGAGCGTGACCCTCATCGATCAGCTGCCACGGACCCCCGACCCCGACGCCCTCTACGAAGCCTTCGAGTCGTGGGCCCAGGAACGTGGTCTCACCCTCTACCCGCACCAGGAGGAGGCGCTCATCGAGGTGGTCTCCGGCGCGAACGTGATCGTGTCGACGCCCACCGGCTCCGGCAAGAGCATGATCGCGGCGGGCGCGCACTTCGCCGCCCTCGCCCGGGACGAGGTCACCTTCTACACGGCCCCCATCAAGGCGTTGGTCTCGGAGAAGTTCTTCGAGCTGTGCAAGATCTTCGGCACCGAGAACGTCGGCATGCTCACCGGTGACGCGTCCGTCAACGCCGACGCCCCCGTCATCTGCTGCACCGCCGAGGTATTGGCGTCCATCGCGCTGCGCGACGGCAAGGACGCCGACGTCGGGCAGGTCGTCATGGACGAGTTCCACTTCTACGCGGAGGCGGACCGCGGCTGGGCCTGGCAGATCCCGATCCTGGAACTGCCGCAGGCGCAGTTCATCCTGATGTCGGCGACGCTCGGCGACGTCTCGATGTTCGAGAAGGACCTCACTCGCCGCACCGGCCGCCCCACCGCCGTGGTCCGCTCGGCGACCCGCCCGGTACCGCTGTCGTACGAGTACGTGCTGACGCCGATGACGGAGACACTCACCGAGCTGCTCGCCACCAAGCAGGCGCCTGTCTACATCGTCCACTTCACCCAGGCGCAGGCCGTGGAGCGGGCGCAGGCGCTGATGAGCATCAACATGTGCACGCGGGAGGAGAAGGACCAGATCGCCGAGCTGATCGGCAACTTCCGCTTCACCACCAAGTTCGGCCGCAATCTCTCCCGTTACGTGCGGCACGGCATCGGTGTGCACCACGCCGGCATGCTGCCCAAGTACCGACGCCTGGTGGAGAAGCTGGCCCAGGCCGGTCTGCTGAAGGTCATCTGTGGCACGGACACTCTCGGCGTCGGCGTCAACGTCCCCATCCGCACAGTACTGTTCACCGCCCTGACCAAGTACGACGGCAACCGGGTACGGACGCTGCGCGCCCGTGAGTTCCACCAGATCGCGGGTCGCGCCGGACGCGCGGGCTTCGACACGGCGGGCTACGTGGTGGCGCAGGCTCCCGAGCACGTCATCGAGAACGAGAAGGCGCTCGCCAAGGCGGGCGACGATCCGAAGAAGCGCCGCAAGGTGGTCCGGAAGAAGGCACCCGAGGGGTTCGTCGGCTGGACCGAGAACACCTTCGAGAAGCTCATCGCCTCCGAGCCGGAGCCGCTGACCTCCCGCTTCCGGGTGACCCACACGATGCTGCTGTCGGTGATCGCCCGGCCGGGCAACGCCTTCGAGGCGATGCGGCGGCTGCTGGAGGACAACCACGAGCCGCGCAAACAGCAGCTGCGACACATCCGTCGCGCCATCGCCATCTACCGCTCGCTGCTCGACGGCGGCATCGTCGAGAAGCTCGACCGACCGGACGCCGAGGGTCGCATCGTCCGGCTGACGGTCGATCTGCAGCAGGACTTCGCCCTCAACCAGCCGCTGTCCACGTTCGCGCTGGCCGCGTTCGAGCTGCTGGACCCGGAGTCGCCGTCGTACGCCCTGGACATGGTGTCCGTCGTCGAGTCGACGCTGGACGACCCGCGACAGATCCTCGTCGCCCAGCAGAACAAGGCGCGCGGTGAGGCCGTGGCGGCGATGAAGGCGGACGGCGTCGAGTACGAGGAGCGCATGGAGCGGCTTCAGGACGTCACCTACCCCAAGCCGCTGGAGGAACTGCTCTTCCACGCGTACAACACCTACCGCAAGAGCCATCCCTGGGTCGGTGACCATCCGCTGTCGCCGAAGTCCGTGATCCGGGACATGTACGAACGAGCGCTGTCCTTCACGGAGTTGGTGTCCTTCTACGAGCTGGCCCGCACCGAGGGCATCGTGCTGCGCTACCTGGCCAGCGCCTACAAGGCCCTCGACCACACCGTCCCCGATGATCTGAAGTCGGAGGACCTGGAGGATCTGATCGCCTGGCTCGGCGAGACCGTGCGCCAGGTCGACTCCAGCCTCCTCGACGAGTGGGAGCAGCTCGCCAACCCGGAGGAGATGACCGCCGAGGAGGCCCAGGAGAAGGCCGACCAGGTCAAGCCGGTCACCTCCAACGCGCGCGCCTTCCGGGTCCTCGTCCGCAACGCCATGTTCCGCCGCGTCGAGCTCGCCGCCCTCGATCAGGTGGACGAGTTGGGCGAGATGGACGCCGAGTCCGGCTGGGACGCCGAGCGGTGGGGCGAGGCGATGGACAAGTACTGGGACGAGTACGACGAGCTCGGCACCGGCCCCGACGCCCGCGGCCCTCGGCTGCTGATGATCGAGGAGGAGCCGCAGAACGGTCTGTGGCGGGTCCGGCAGACCTTCGCCGACCCGAACGGCGATCATGACTGGGGCATCAGCGCGGAGATCGACCTCGCGGCCTCGGACGCCGAGGGACGCGCCGTCGTCAAGGTCACCGACGTCGGCCAGCTGTGAGCACAGGAGAGGCCAGCACATGACGACCAACCCCGCCGAGCGGCTCGTCGACCTGCTCGACCTGGAACAGATCGAAGTCAACATCTTCCGCGGTCGCAGCCCGCAGGAGTCCCTGCAACGGGTCTTCGGCGGCCAGGTCGCCGGCCAGGCGCTGGTCGCCGCCGGGCGCACCACCGAGGGCGACCGGCCGGTGCACTCGCTGCACGCGTACTTCCTGCGTCCGGGCCGCCCGGGTGTGCCGATCGTGTACCAGGTCGAGCGGGTGCGCGACGGGCGGTCGTTCACCACTCGTCGGGTCACGGCCGTGCAGCAGGGCCGCACGATCTTCAATCTGACCGCCTCCTTTCATCAGCCTGAGGTGGGGAGCTTCGAGCACCAGCTGCCGCCGGCCCGTGAGGTGCCGGACCCCGAGTCCCTGCCGACCGTGGCGCAGGAGATCACGGAGCATCTGGGCGCGCTCCCGGAGCAGTTGGAGCGCATGGCGCGGCGCCAGCCCTTCGACATCCGGTACGTCGACCGGCTGCGGTGGACCCCCGAGGAGATCGAGAACGCCGAGCCGCGCAGCGTGGTGTGGATGCGGGCCGTGGGTCCCCTGGGCGACGACCCTCTCGTGCATACCTGCGCGTTGACGTACGCCAGCGACATGACCCTCCTGGACGCCGTCCGCATCCCGGTGGAGCCCCTGTGGGGACCGCGAGGCTTCGACATGGCGTCGCTGGACCACGCCATGTGGTTCCACCGGCCGTTCCGCACGGACGAGTGGTTCCTGTACGACCAGGAGTCGCCGATCGCAGTCGGCGGACGCGGGCTGGCCCGTGGCCGCATCTACGACCTGCAGGGCCGTCTGCTCGTCTCGGTCGTCCAGGAAGGCCTGTTCCGCAAGCTGGGCGCCTGACAGATGGCACTCGGCGCCTGGCCCCCGATCGCGCAACGTCCGGTCGATGGATCAGGGGTGTCTGCGCCTGAGCCAGCCGAGCAGGCCGTGTCGCTTATCGGGGCCCGTGGTCGGTGTCGGCCGTCGTTTCGCGGGGCGCCTCGTGTTCTCGGGCAGGTGCGGCGCCGGCGCCTTCCGTCGGGGCCTTGGTGCGAGGCGGTGCGCGCGGGCCTCGGCGAGGGACTGCTGGAGGTCCGCTCGCAGCCACGCGATCTCATCGGGGTCGTCCGCCGTCATGATCCTCGCCGTGAGCTGGGCGGCGGGTGAGTCGGGCGCACCCTGGTCGGGCCGTGCGGGCCGGTGTCGGTTCAAGTAGGCCCGCTCGTAAGGGTCCTGGACGATCTCCGCGACCTGGACCGGATCGAGGAGCGAGGCCGGAGCGGCGGCCCGCGCCCAGGGGTCCTCGGCGTGCCGCAGCAGGAATCCCAGGTGGCGTCCCCGCCAGTTCCTGGGGCGCAGGTCGAGGCCCTCGTACAGTCGATTCCTCAGTTCCTCGGGAATACGGCCCTTCAGCCAAGCGGTGTTGTTCTCGTCGGCCGCGAACTGCCGTACCTCCTCCGCCAGGTACAGCCAGACCACGGCGCGATAGCGGTTCAGATAGAACTTGACCGGTGTGACAAGCCCCAGGCGTGCGACGCGCATGAATCGTGCGGCCGTCACGTCCAGGATCTCGGCGGCGACCCTGGTGCCCACGGTTTCCACCCGTTGTCGCAACGCTTCCGGGAAACCTTCCTCGGCTCGGATCCGGTCGATCTCCGCACGTGCGACGCGACGGCCCCCTCCTCCGTCGTCGAGGACTGTTCGTACGCACCCGAGTTGTACGGCGAGGTCCAACTCTCCGCGTTTCAGCCCCAGTTCCCGTGCGGCGCGGCTTTGGGCGAGAGGGCGGCCCGTCGCCCCTGCCGGTGCCGGGGCGACGGTCGGCGTGGAGGGCGCAACCGGCGTGGTGGACGTGGCGGGTTGCGTGATGGTGTGGCCGGACATGGTGGTTCTCCCCCGTGCGATGTTGTGCCGGCGCTGGTTCGCGCTCGTCTCGGGAAAAACCGTAGCCCGTTCGCCGGAAGTCGTGGCGGGCCTGTGGATAACTTCGCGCACATCATGAAAATCGCAGGTCAGCGGTCCATCGTGGCCGAGTGTTCAGGTTGCCGGGCGTGCACGCCGAGGTGTTCTCCGACACGGTTCACCAGCAGGGTCATCTCGTACGCGATATGACCGATGTCCGCATCCCCGGCGCTGAGTACACACAGACAGCTGCCCGAACCAGCCGCGGTGACGAGGAGCAGCGCGTCGTCGAACTCGATCACCGTCTGCCGTACGTCACCGGCGCCGAAGTGGCGTCCCGAGCCCTTGGCAAGGCTCTGCAGGCCCGATGAGACCGCGGCCAGGTGTTCGGCGTCCTCGCGCCGCAGACCGGTGCTCGCCGCCGTCACCAGTCCGTCGTTGGACAGCACCAGCGCGTGCCGTATGGGTTCCACGCGCTCGGTCAGGTCGTCCAGCAACCAACCGAGGCCCGCGTTCTGCGCCATTGTTCGTACTCCCCGTTTTGTCGTTCCCCCGGCAAAGAGGATCGGACGATTCAGCCTTCCCCACCGCTGCCGCCGGAGCAAGCAGGATGGGGACATGGCAGGGAAGATGACCGACAAGGGTTGGCCGACCTTCGTGTAGCACGCCGCCCGCACCTGCAAGTCGAGCAACCGCTGGCACTGACGAACACTCCCAGTCCCGCTCATCCGGTTCCTGTCGAACACCGACGAGGTGCCGTCCAAGGTCGGCGTGGGCTGTGTCAAGGGAGGGAATCCGGTCAACGATGGCCGGGGCGCGGGTGCTGTGGCCTGTCGGACGGGGATCGCCTGCAACCTCGTACTGCTCGGCGGCCACCGCAGGCTCTTCAGCCCACGGAGTCGAGCAGCCGGGCGGTGTGCATCCGTCCGGCGTACTCGACGAGACGTATCAGCACTTCCTTGCCCGAGTCACGGTCGCGGGCGTCGCAGAGCACCACGGGACTGCCCTGGTCGAGGTCCAGAGCGCGGGACACGTCCTGGGCGCCGTACTCACGGGCTCCCGCGAAGCAGTTGACGGCGACCACGAACGGGATGTGCCGGTGCTCGAAGTAGTCCACCGCCGGGAAGCAGTCCTGCAGTCGCCTCGTGTCCGCGAGGACGACGGCGCCTAATGCTCCCTGTGCCAACTCGTCCCACAGGAACCAGAACCGGTCCTGCCCAGGTGTGCCGAACAGATAGAGCGAGAGCCCGGACCTGATGGTGATGCGGCCGAAGTCCATGGCGACGGTGGTGGTGACTTTGTGGTCCACCCCGTCGGTGTCGTCCACCGCCTGGCCCGCCTCGCTCAGGAGTTCCTCGGTGCGCAGCGGCCTGATCTCGCTGACCGCGCCCACCAAGGTGGTCTTGCCCACGCCGAATCCGCCGGCGACAAGGATCTTCAATGTCAGGGCGCCCGTGTCGCCGTCTGTTGCTTCGGAGTGTTCGGAGGCCATCGATCACTTCTCTCGGGAGTGTCTGTCACGCTCGGCGTCAGTGCATCTGTGCGGAGTGAGCATCATGACAACTGCCGCTCGTCTTTGCGGCGTTGGATCGCTATTTCATGGCATCGACCGTCTTGCGCCCGTTCAGAGCCCGGTTGGACACACAAACCCGTACGGGACGGACCCGTGTAGTTGTTCAACCAAAGCGCCCGCAATCCTTCGATTAAAGCGCCCGCAGTCCTTCGATCACCTCACGAAGAATCCGTTCGTCCGGCAGTTGTGCGGGTGGCACGGGGCGGCTGACGGTGACGTGGCCCAGTTCCAGGAGGTCGCCGAGGAGGACGCGCACGACGCCGAGGGGCAGGTCCGCGCCTGCGGCGAGTTCGGCGACCGACTGGCTCTCGGTACGGCACAGTTCGATGAGCGACCGGTGTTCCGGGCCCAGTGAGGTGTCGTCATGGGCTCCGGGTGCGCCGATGGCGAGGGACACCAGAGCGATCAGGTCGAGGCGCACCCCGCTCGGGCCGGATTTGGTGCGACCGCCCGTCATCGCATAGGGGCGGACGAGCGGTCCGGCCTCGCCGTCGTACCACTGGCTGTCCGGTGGCCGTTGCGGAGTGCCGGCGCTGTCCTCGGTCATGAGCACGGTCCGTCCCCGGTTCATCCGGCGGCGGGTGGGCGTGCGCCCGCGCGGGGCGGTGTGTAGAGGTGCTCGCCGACGCGTTTCACCAGGCGAGCCATCTCGTACCCCACCAGCCCGATGTCGGCGGTGACGGCGGTGAGGACGGCGAGGCAGGAGCCGTCGCCTGCGGCAGCCACGAACAGGAAGCCGTCGTCCATCTCCACCATGGTCTGGCGGACCCCGCCGGCGCCGAAGTGACGGCCCGCTCCCTTGGCCAGGCTGTGGAAGCCGGAGGCGACGGCGGCGAGGTGCTCGGCGTCCTCGCGGGTGAGGTCGGTGGAGGCACCGACGGCGAGCCCGTCGTTGGACAGCACCACGACGTGGCGTACCTCGTGCACACGCAGTACCAAGTCGTCCAGCAGCCAGTCGAGTTCGCCGGACCGTCCGGTGGCCCTGGTGCTCGGGTCCTGGATCATGCGGGGTCTCCTTCGCTGCTGTCGCTGCCCGTGGCGGGGCCATGGGTGACACCTCGGCCGGATACTCTGCCGCCGCCTCGCGCCCAGCCGTCGCGGTAGGCCGTCATGCGGTCCCGTACGAGTTCGGGGGTGCGCTCGTCGTCCCTGAGGGGACTCGCCGCCGGCTCTTGGCGTCCGGTGCTCTGTTCGCGCAACTGGGGCGCGAGGTTCGCCTGCCGTACGCGGCGCGGTAGTTCGTCGGTGTTGTCCAGGTCCTGCGGGAAGTGGTGCGGTCGCAGGGTGGTGACGCCGGGCGGCGGTTCGGGCGGGCCGTCTGCAGTCGTCCCGGGGGCGGAGGGCACGGGGACACCGTCGGCGGTGGTCCCGGCGGCGGAGGCCACGGGAGCCATCAGTACGGGCCGGTCGGCGGACTGCTCGACAGGCTCCTGTTGCGGGGCGGCGGGCACGCGCGCGTACTCGCGTTCCTCGGGCCGCCGCCGGGCTTCGGCAACGGCTTCGGGGGAACGTTCCGTCATGCCGCCGTGCAGCAGGGCGGTGGGGAGGAGCACCACGGCTGTGGTGCCGCCGTACGGCGAGGTCCGCAGATGGACCTTGATGCCGTGACGGGAAGCGAGTCGGCTCACGACGAACAGGCCGAGCCGGTCGCTGTCGAACAGGTCGAGAGCCTCGGACTGCTCGATCCTGCGGTTGGCCTCGGCGAGGGTCTCCTTGCCCATGCCGAGTCCGCGATCCTCGACCTCGACGGCGTATCCATTGCCCACGGGTTCCCCGGTGACCCGCACGCGCGTGTGAGGTGGCGAGAACTGGGCGGCGTTCTCGACGAGTTCGGCGAGAAGGTGGGTGAGGTCGGCGACCGCGGCACCGGCGATCTGTGTCTCCGGGAGTTGTCGTACCTCCACGCGCGCGTAGTCCTCGATTTCGGAGACGGCCGCGCGGACCACGTTCGTCAACGAGACGGGCATGCGCCAGGCGCGGCCGGGGGCGGCTCCGGAGAGGATGATCAGGCTCTCGGCGTGTCGGCGCATACGGGTGGTGAGGTGGTCGAGGCGGAAGAGGTCGCTGAGTTCGTCGGGGTCCTCGGACCTGCGTTCCATGCTGTCGAGCAGGCTCAGTTGGCGGTGGACGAGGACCTGGCTGCGGCGGGCGAGGTTGACGAACACCCCGGAGATTCCGTTGGCCAGTTCGGCGCGCTCGGCCGCCGCGCGGAGGGCGGCCCGGTGCACCGTGCCCAGGGCCTCCGCGACCTGGCCGGTCTCATCCTCGGCGGGTGCTCCGTGCGGGGCCTCGGAGTCGACGTCGATGGTCTCTCCGGCCCGCAGCTTGCGCATGGCCTGAGGCAGTTTGCGGCGGGCGATCTCCAGGGCGTCGTTGCGCAGGCTGACCAGCTCGACGACCAGGCCACGTCCGATGCGTACGGAGATGACGAGCGAGGCGACGACGGCGGCGAGACCGAGGAGCACGGCCGCTCCTGCCGGGGTGAGCAGGGCCCGGGCGAACGGGTCGGCCCGGTCGGCGACATCGCGTCCGGCGTCCGCCTCGACGGCCCGCATGGCGTCCTGCACGCGCGCGTGGGCCGTCCGCCAGGTCGCCTCGGGTACGGCGTCCAGCGCCCTGGCGCCGGGGTGGGCCGCGAGCATCTTGTCCTCGATCGCGCGCAGGTCCGTGTAAGCG
>NZ_AEJC01000495.1 GCF_000317595.1 Streptomyces ipomoeae 91-03
GCCTGGGCGATCGACCCCCGCACGAACAAGATCCAGGTCACCGCCGACTCCACGGTCACGGGCGAGAACTGGGACACCATCGAGTCGACGGTCAAGTCGCTCGGCTCGGGCATGGCGACCATCAAGAAGTCCGCCGGTACGTTCAAGACCTTCCTGGAGGGCGGCGACGCCATCTTCGGTGGCGGTGCGCGCTGCTCGGCCGGCTTCAACGTCACCAACGCCGACGGCACCCCGGGCTTCCTGACCGCCGGTCACTGCGGTGTCGCGGAGTCCGAGTGGTCCGAGGAGGAGGGCGGCGCGCCGATCGGCACCGTCGACGCGGCCACCGCCACGTTCCCCGGCGCCGGTGACTTCGCCCTGGTCAAGTACAACGACCCGGCGACCCAGGCGGCCAGCACCGTCGACCTCGGCAACGGCCAGACGGTGAACATCAACGCGGCCGGCGAGGCCACGGTCGGCCTCCAGGTGTTCCGCATGGGCAGCACCACCGGTCTCGCCGACGGCCAGGTCACCGGTCTCGACGCCACGGTGAACTACCCCGAGGGCACGGTCACCGGCCTCATCCAGACCGACGTCTGCGCCGAGCCCGGCGACAGCGGTGGCTCGCTGTTCACCGAGGACGGCCAGGCCATCGGTCTGACCTCCGGTGGCAGCGGCGACTGCACCGTCGGCGGCGAGACCTTCTTCCAGCCCGTCACCACCGCCCTCGCGGCGGTCGGCGCCACCATCGGCGACGGCGGCGCGGGCGCCGGCGAGGAAGCGGCCGGCGGTGCCGGTGACGCGGGTGCCGCCGCGGGCGCCGGTGAAGAGGCGGCCGGTGGCGCCGCCGCCGGTGCCGG
>NZ_AEJC01000496.1 GCF_000317595.1 Streptomyces ipomoeae 91-03
CGAGGTCCTGGCCCGCCATCCGCTACGGGAACTGGTCACCAGCAGTGACCCGTTGCCGCTGCTCGTGGAGCGGGAACGGGCCCTGTTCGGGTCCTGGTACGAGTTCTTCCCCCGCTCCGAGGGCACCCCCGAGCAGCCCCACGGCACCTTCCGCACCGCCGCCCGCCGCCTGCCCGCGATCGCCGCCATGGGCTTCGACGTCGTCTACCTCCCGCCCATCCACCCCATCGGCACCACCTTCCGCAAAGGCCGCAACAACACCCTCTCCCCCACCCCCGACGACGTCGGCGTCCCCTGGGCCATCGGCTCACCCGAAGGCGGCCACGACGCCGTCCACCCCGCCCTCGGCACCATCGACGACTTCGACCACTTCGTGCGACGGGCACGGGAACTGGACCTGGAGGTGGCCCTGGACTTCGCGCTGCAGTGCTCACCGGACCACCCCTGGGTCGACAAACACCCCCAGTGGTTCCACCACCGCCCCGACGGATCGATCGCCTACGCGGAGAACCCCCCGAAGAAGTACCAGGACATCTACCCCATCGCCTTCGACGCCGACATGCCCGGCCTCATCACCGAGACCGTCCGGGTCCTCAGGCACTGGATGGCCCACGGGGTACGCATCTTCCGCGTCGACAACCCCCACACCAAACCGGTCGTCTTCTGGGAACGGGTCATCACGCGGATCAACCGCACCGACCCCGACGTGATCTTCCTCGCCGAGGCCTTCACCCGCCCCGCGATGATGCACACCCTGGCCCAGATCGGCTTCCAGCAGTCCTACACCTACTTCACCTGGCGCAACACCAAACAGGAACTCACCGACTACGCCACCGAACTGGCGGGCGAGGCCGCGAGCTACATGCGGCCGAACTTCTTCGTCAACACCCCCGACATCCTCCACGAGTTCCTCCAGCACGGCGGCCGGCCCGCCTTCGAACTGCGCGCGGTGCTCGCCGCGACCCTCTCCCCCACCTGGGGCGTGTACTCGGGCTACGAACTGTGCGAGAACACCCCGCTCAAACCCGGCAGCGAGGAGTACCTGGACTCGGAGAAGTACCAACTCCGACCCCGCGACTGGGAGACCGCCGAACGCGAGGGA
>NZ_AEJC01000497.1 GCF_000317595.1 Streptomyces ipomoeae 91-03
CTCTGTGCGTTGCCGCGTCAGCCCTTGCTGATCTCCCAGAAGCGGAACACGGTCGAGGCGTCCAGGCAGTACTCCAGGCCGTAGACGTCGTCGCGGACGACGGCGTACTGCTTGGCCTGCCAGATGGGGATGAGGGGGACGTCGTTGGCGACGATGTTCTGGAGTTGGGCGTACTCCTCCTCGGTGGCGGAGCGGTCGCTCTGGGCGGCCGTCTTCGGGATGAGGTCGCCGGTGATGGTCTTGCTCTCGTAGTTGTTGTCCAGCACGTTGCCGTCGCCGAAGAACGGGCTGGTGAAGTTGTCGGGGTCGGGGTAGTCGGGGATCCAGCCCTTGACGTAGACGCCGTACTTGCCGTCGGCGATGTCCTTCTCGTACTGGTCGAACGGGACGGATTTCATGGTCGCGTCGAACAGGCCGCTGTCGTTGAGCTGCTTGGCGATGGCCTCCATCTCCTGGTCGGTGGAGGGGCCGTAGCGGGAGGGTGTGGACCAGAGGGTCAGCTTCACTTTGTCGGTGATGCCCTCGGCGCGCAGGGCGGCCTCGGCCTTGTCCTTGGAGGGGCGGGCGCCGTAGGTGTCGAAGAAGGCGGTGTTGTGGCCGGTGACGCCGGCCGGGACGATCGAGTACAGGGGTGTCGCGGTGCCCTGGTAGACGTCGCTGACGAGGCTGTCGCGGTCGAGGAGGTAGGCGATGGCCCGGCGGACGCCGAGCTTGCCGGTGACGGGGTCGTCCATGTCGAGGACGAGGTGCTGGACCTCGGCGCCGGTGCCGTCGACGATCTCGACGCCGCTGGCGGTGGAGGTGTCGGTCTCGATGTCGGCGATGTCACCGGCGCTGAGGCCGCGGTAGGCGACGTCGATGTCGCCCTCCAGGAGGGCCTGCTTGAGGGCGTCGCGGTCGCCGTGGAAGAACTTGAGGGTGACGCCGCTGTTCTCGACGTCGGCGGTGCCCTTGTAGTTGTCGTTGACGGAGAAGACGGCCTGGTCCTCGCCGAAGGACTCCAGCTTGTAGGGGCCGGAGCCGATGGCCTCGCCGTCCTTGCGGAGGCCGTCGGCGTCGTAGGAGCTCTCGTCGACGATGGAGCCGGCGCCGGAGGCTATCTTGCTCGGGAAGGTGGCGTCGGCGTACTTGAGGTTGAAGACGACGGTGTTGTCGTTCGGCGTCTCGACGTTGTCGAGCATGGGGAACATGACGGCGGGGCCGTCGGCGTCGTTGATCTTCAGCGTGCGGTCGAAGGAGAACTTGACGTCCTTCGCGGTGAGGGCTTCACCGTTGCTGAACTTGAGGCCGTCCTTGAGGGTGCACTCGTAGACCTTGGTGCCGGTGTCGGTGAAGGAGCACTCCTCGGCGAGGTCGGGCTCGGGTTCGGTGGCACCGTTGGGGAAGCGCAGCAGGGACTGGAAGACGTTGTTGAAGAGCAGCCAGGACCCGGGGTCGTAGCCGGAGGCGGGGTCGGTGGCCAGGACGTCGTCGGACATCCCCATGACCACGTTGGAGCCGGAGTCGCCGGAGCCGCCGTCCTCGGAGCCGCAGCCGGTCAGCAGGCCGGTGGCCAGCCCGGTGGCGATGGTCAGGGCGGGCCACTGGGTGCGCATGTTCACGTATGAGTGCCTTGTGTCGTCGGGTGGTGTCATGGCGACGCGCGGGCTCCCCCGAGGGCCGGCGTGCGCGGGGTCGGGTGGCTTCTGATGGTTGTCCGACGCCGCGGAGATCCATCAGAAGCCCTCTGGGTGCGGTCAGTTGTCCATGCCGCGGCCGAGCTCCCAGAGTTGGAGCGTGGAGGCCGAGTTGAGGGCGTATTCGGCGCCGGTGACGTTGTCTCGGGCGGCGACGTACTGGTTGCCCTGCCACAGCGGCAGGACGGGGACGTCGTCGGCGACGATGTCCTGGATGCCGGTGAGGCTCTCGGCGGCGTTGAGGCGGTCTTCGGCGCGGCGGGACTCGGGGATCAGCTTGCTCCGGATCTCGCTGTTGGCGTAGGGCGAGTGGAGGAAGTTGTCCTTGTCGAGGAAGGGCGCGAGGTAGTTGTCGGCGTCGGGGAAGTCCGGGAACCAGCCCATGCCGTAGACCGCGTACTCGCCCTTCTTCCCGGCGGGGCGGAACGTGGACCAGGGCGCGCCCTTGATGGTGACGTCGAACAGGTCGCTGTCGTCGAGCTGCTTCTTCAGCAGCTCGAACTCCTTCTTGGTGGCGGCGCCGTAGTGGTCGGTCGTGTAGTGCAGGGTCAGCTTCACCGGGGTGGTGATGCCGGCCTTCTCCAGGACGGTCCTGGCCTTGCCGACGCTGGGGTCGCCGTACTTGTTGAAGAACGAGTTGGAGTGGCCGGTGATGCCGGCGGGGACGAGGGAGAAGAGGGGCTCGGCCTGGGAGCCGTAGACCTGGGAGACGATCTCGCTGCGGTCGATGACCTCGGCCATGGCCTGGCGGACGGCGGTGCTGTCGACCGGGGCGGCGTCGGTGTTGAAGGCGAGGTAGCGGATCTCCAGTCCGGGGGCCTCGATCAGGTCGATGTCGCCGTCGTCGGACTTGGAGAGTTCGCTGATCTGCTCCGGTGTCATGGTGCGGGTCATCAGGTCGATGTCGCCGTCCTTCAGGGCGGTGCCCATGGCGTCGGCGCTCGTGAAGGAACGCAGTTCGACCTTGTCGTTCTTCGGGTCCAACTGGCCCTTGTAGTGGGGGTTCTTGGTGAAGACGGCCTTGACCAGCTCGTTGTTCTCGACCTGGGCGTCGAGGGTGTAGGGGCCGGAGCCGTCGACCTCGAAGCCGTCGCGGAGCTTGTCCTTGTCGTAGTCGGCGGGGTTGACGATGCCCGCGACGGGGGTGGACAGCTTGTACGGGAGGGTCGCGTCGGGGCTGTTGAGATGGAAGATCACCTCTTTGTCGCCCTTGGTCTCGACGAGGTCGATGGTGGACAGCAGGCCGTACACGCCGCTGTCGGCCTTGATGGCGCGGGCGCGGTCGATGGAGAACTTGACGTCCTCGGCGGTGATGGGGCTGCCGTCGGCGAACTTCAGGCCGCTGCGCAGGGTGCAGACGTAGCGCTCGTTGCCGGTGTCGGTGAAGCGGCAGTCGGAGGCGGCCTCGGGTTCGGGTTCGCCGTCGCCGCGGGGCTGGACCAGGAGGGTCTGCACGGTCTGGCGGAGGATGTTCCAGGTGCCGACGTCGTAGGCGTAGGCCGGGTCGACGGGGGCGGGTGCCTCCTCGGAGGCGGTGAACCGGTCGGTGGTGCCGACGACGATGGCGTCGCCGCTGCTACTCCCGCTGTCGGTTGTGCCGCAGGCGGCCAGTACCGGGGCGAGCAGACCGAGCGCGGCCGGCAGCACCAGGGTCTTGCGGTTCATGCTTGCGCTTTCTCCAAGCTGTGTTCCGAGACGAATGCCAGCGGGGTGGTGCGAGCGCGTCACGGGGGTGTAAGGCGATGTTCTCGCGTCGAGATTAGCCCGCGCCGTCTAACGCGTTCGCACACACCGGAGTTGGGGTCCCCTCACGCTGTGAAACCGGGCGTGGACAGACCGGTGTACCAGGCACAGAATGTTTGGTGCAGCCTTCACCAATCGGGACACAAGGGCGCGACCAACATCGCGGAAAGGGGGGTTTGGGCGGGCGTGAGGCCCGCTGCCCGACCCGGCTCGAGTGGTTGAAGTCACAGAACCAAAGGGGGTCGTGTGCACGGGAATTCCGTCATTCCCGCAGGTTGGAATTCCGGCAGCGGGCGCTCGTCGAATGATCTTCGATTTCTCGCGGTCCCGATTTTCACGCTGGGTGCACAGGTCTGCGCATTCCCGTCGTCAGAGCGCCATCAGGCCGCGCAGGAAGGGCAGGTCGACCTCTTCCAGCGAGGTCACGACGGTGCGTCGGGCGGCGGGGGTGATGGGGGCGACGGAGGGGACGGCGACCACATGGCAGCCCGCGGCCTCGGCGGCGGCGACACCGGTCGCGGTGTCCTCGATGACCGCGCATCTCGCCGGGTCCGCGTCCAGACCGGCGGCGGCCAGCAGGTAGGGGTCGGGGAACGGCTTGGTGCGCTCCACCTCGTCACCGGCGACCGTCAGCGCGAAGTACTGGGGGCCGAGGGAGGTCAGGACGCGGTCGATGATGCGCCGGTGCGAGGCGGAGACCAGGGCGGTGGGCACACCGTGCGCGGCGAGTTCGGCGAGGAGCCTGGCCGCGCCCGGCATCAGCGGCAGCGCCTGGCCGATACGGGCCTCGAAGCCGTCGTTGAGCAGCACGGACAGCTCGGCGAGGGTGATGTCGGCGCCGGTGGCCTCGATCAGGAAGCCCGCGCTGCGGCTCATGGGGCCGCCGACCACGACATGGCGCCAGGAGTCGTCGAGGGTGTGGCCGAGACCGGCGAAGACCTCCACTTCCACGTCCCACCAGAAGCCCTCGGTGTCCACCAGGGTTCCGTCCATGTCGAGGAGCACGGCCTGCAGTGCTGAGCCTTCGGCCGTACGGGTTCCGAGCGCGGGGATCGTCGTGGTCATCCGGCGCACCTCCTTGTGGGACGAGCAGGC
>NZ_AEJC01000498.1 GCF_000317595.1 Streptomyces ipomoeae 91-03
CCGCCTCCTCACGGGCCGCTTCACCCAAGGCGCACTGCAGAGATGCTCACCGCGGTCGTCGGGAGCGGTACTCCACGAGTGCTTCGAGCGCTATCTCCGCCCTCTCCACCTTTCCACCGAAAGCTCCTGCCTGGAGAAGCGGCCAGGAGGGAGTGATCTCCCGTGCGATGTCCGGTGCGAGACCGACCTGGTCGTAACCCCACGCTGACTCGAGGAGGAACTCGCCGGGCCACGGGTTCGCGAGGAACTCGTGCTCGGTGTCCAGGGCGATCAGGGAGGCCAAAAACTCGAAGCGGTGGAAGGCGGCCGTGTAGGCGGTGTCGTCGGGCTCCACGAGACGGAACGGCTCACGCAGTTCCGCCCGGTCACCGGCCTCGAGCCGGTGTCGGCTCGTCGTGGATGCGAAGCGTCAGCGTTCGTCGTCTTCCGCGGTGGCGGGAGCGGATGTCAGCCGCTCCGTCTCGTCCTGTATCTCCGCTGCGATCTTCTTGAGCTCTGGCTCGAACTTGCGCCCGTGGTGGGCGCAGAAGAGCAGCTCTCCACCACTCAGCAGGACGACGCGCAGATAGGCCTGAGCGCCGCAGCGGTCGCATCGGTCTGCGGCCGTCAGCGGGGTCGCGGGGGTCAGAACAGTAGTCACGTCGCCTCTTCTCTAGCTCGACGAGCTGTCGTACCAGGGTCAACATCCAACCAGGCCGAAAACGTTCCCGCTCGCGGCTTTTCCTCGAAAAAATCTTTCCGGGCCGGCTGTCTGCTGCCGGTTGGCGGCGAATGAGCCGTAGTGCGTGTCTTCGTGTCGTACGGGTTCGCGCTGTCTGTCGATGGTTCTGGTGGTTGTTCTCTCGGATGTACGGTCCTCCCGGCTGGGTTGCCGGTTGTTCATGAGGACGTGCCCGGAGCCTAAATGGTTCATGCCTCGAAGGGAACGTGATATGTACTTCACCCCATCGAGGGATCGAACACGCATGCGAGCCTGGACTAGTCTGACTTTCGGACGAGGGTGGCGTTACAACGGCTCTACCAGGCCTCGGTACCCTCGGACCGGCAACAGAGCCGGGCCCCTTACCCCAAAGGGTCCCACCTGAAATTCAGCGAGGAGCGAACCGCGTGACCGCCGAAACGTCCGTGCCGTCCACTGCGCTGCTCACCGGAGCAGACCGGGACGGTTCCAACTACACCGCGCGGCACCTGCTCGTCCTCGAGGGCCTCGAGGCCGTGCGGAAGCGCCCCGGTATGTACATCGGCTCGACCGACAGTCGAGGTCTGATGCACTGCCTCTGGGAGATCATCGACAACTCCGTGGACGAGGCCCTGGGAGGCTACTGCGACCACATCGAGGTGATCCTCCACGACGACGCCTCCGTGGAGGTACGGGACAACGGCCGTGGCATCCCCGTCGACGTGGAGCCCAAGACCGGCCTCTCCGGCGTCGAGGTCGTCATGACCAAGCTGCACGCCGGCGGCAAGTTCGGCGGCGGCTCGTACGCGGCCTCCGGCGGTCTGCACGGCGTGGGCGCCTCCGTGGTGAACGCGCTGTCGGCCCGTCTGGACGTCGAGGTGGACCGCAGCGGCCACACGCACGCGATCAGCTTCCGGCGTGGTGTGCCCGGCGCCTTCGCCGCGATCGGCCCGGACGCCAGGTTCGAGGCGAAGGGCGGCCTGCGCAAGACCAAGAAGATCCCCAAGACACGCACCGGCACGCGCGTGCGCTACTGGGCAGACCGCCAGATCTTCCTCAAGGACGCCAAGCTCTCCCTGGAGAACCTGCACCAGCGGGCCCGCCAGACCGCCTTCCTCGTGCCCGGCCTGACGATCGTCGTCCGTGACGAGTTCGGGCTCGGCGAGGGCGGCAGCAAGGGCGAGGAGTCCTTCCGCTTCGATGGCGGTATCAGCGAGTTCTGCGATTACCTGGCCGCAGACAAGGCCGTCTGCGACATCCTCCGCTTCACCGGAGAGGGCACCTTCAGGGAGACGGTCCCCGTGCTCGACGAGCACGGCCAGATGACCCCCACCCAGGTCACCCGTGAGCTCGGCGTCGACGTCGCCATGCGCTGGGGCACCGGCTACGACACGACGCTGAAGTCGTTCGTGAACATCATCGCCACCCCCAAGGGCGGCACCCATGTCGCCGGCTTCGAGCAGGCCGTGACCAGCACCATGAACGAGGTGCTGCGCGCCAAGAAGCTGCTGCGTGTCGCCGAGGACGACATCGTCAAGGACGACGCCCTCGAAGGCCTCACCGCCGTCGTGACCGTGCGTCTCGCCGAACCGCAGTTCGAGGGCCAGACCAAGGAGGTCCTCGGTACCTCGGCGGCCCGCCGCATCGTGGCGCAGGTGATCTCCAAGGAGCTCAAGGCGTTCCTGACCTCCACCAAGCGGGATGCCGCGGCCCAGGCCAGGGTCGTCATGGAGAAGGCCGTCGCGGCCGCCCGCACGCGTATCGCCGCACGTCAGCACAAGGACGCGCAGCGGAGGAAGACCGCGCTGGAGTCCTCGACGCTGCCCGCCAAGCTCGCCGACTGCCGCAGTGATGACGTGGAGCGCAGTGAGCTGTTCATCGTCGAGGGCGACTCCGCGCTCGGCACGGCCAAGCTTGCGCGGAACTCCGAGTTCCAGGCGCTGCTGCCGATCCGGGGCAAGATCCTCAACGTTCAGAAGTCGTCCGTGACGGACATGCTCAAGAACGCCGAGTGCGGCGCGATCATCCAGGTCATAGGGGCCGGGTCCGGGCGTACGTTCGACATCGACACAGCCAGGTACGGCAAGATCATCATGATGACCGACGCCGATGTGGACGGGTCTCACATCCGGTGCCTGCTGTTGACGCTCTTCCAGCGGTACATGCGGCCCATGGTCGAAGCCGGGCGGGTCTTCGCGGCGGTGCCGCCGCTGCACCGGATCGAGCTGGTCCAGCCGAAGAAGGGCCAGGACAAGTACGTGTACACGTACTCGGACCGGGAGCTGCGGGACAAGCTGCTGGAGTTCCAGAGCAAGGGCATTCGCTACAAGGACTCGATCCAGCGGTACAAGGGTCTCGGCGAGATGGACGCGGATCAGCTGGCGGAGACGACTATGGATCCGCGGCATCGGACGCTGCGGCGGATCAACCTGTCGGACCTCGAGGCCGCTGAGCAGGTGTTTGATCTCCTGATGGGGAACGATGTGGCGCCGCGGAAGGAGTTCATTTCGAGTTCTGCGGCTACGTTGGATCGCTCTCGTATCGACGCGTAGGCGCTGTGCAGGCTTGGGCCGGGCGTCTTCGGGTCGTTGTGGGGTGGGTGCCCCGGTTCGTTGTGGGTCGGGTACGTGCGCGGCTGACCCGCCATGGGGGTGCAGGCCGCTGGTCGTGGATGCGAGGACGCGGCCGTGCTTCACCTGATGGGGTGAAGAATCGTGGAGAGGTGAGTCGGGGGTCTTTCCGTTCTGTCCATGCTTGGGCATGCAGTCAAGCACCGGCCGTTCCCGTCGACGCGGGGGTGGTTCTGAGAGTCCGGCAGAGAAGCACGAGGGGCATGGGTCCGCCCCTGCAGACGTGCGGTTCGACGATCCCTGGTACGACGCGTTGGCCTCCGGGTGGGGGGAGTTGGACGGTACGGGCGGTCCGGCGCGGGTTGTGCCGGGTGCCCGGGAGGAGGGGCTGGGCGCGGCCGATGTCTATGTGGACGTCCAGCGCAGCGCGGCCTTTCAGGAAGTGCGCCGCCGGTATCGGAGGTTCGTGGTACCGGGTGTCGCCGTCTTCTTCAGCTGGTATGTGGCGTATGTGGTGACGGCGACCGCCGCGCCGGGGGTGATGGCGCGGCCGGTGGCGGGCGCGGTGAACGTGGCGATGCTGGCGGGGCTCGGGCAGTTCCTCACGACGTTCCTGTTCACCTGGGCGTACGCACGGCACGCGCGGCTGCGTCGGGACCGGGCGGCGCTCGATCTGCGCTGGGACACCCAGGAGTTGACGCGTGGGATCGGCGTGGCCAGAGGGGCCGAGCGGTGACCGCCGACCATCAGACGCTGGCACTGCTGCTGTTCAGCGCGTTCGTGGCGGTCACGCTCGGGATCACGACCTGGGTCAGCCGGAACCGGCATGGCTCGGCGGAGGAGTTCTACGCCGGCGGCAGGTTGTTCTCGCCGATGGAGAATGGTTTTGCCATCGCGGGCGACTACATGTCCGCCGCATCCTTCCTGGGCATCTCCGGACTCATCGCCCTCTTCGGGTACGACGGGCTGCTGTACTCGGTGGGATTTCTGGTCGCGTGGCTCGTGGTGCTGTTCCTGGTGGCCGAACTGGTGCGCAACTGCGGGCGGTTCACGCTCGCCGACGTGGTCGCGGCCAGGATGAGCGAGCGGCCGGTGCGCATCGCCGCGGGAACCTCTTCGGTCACCGTGTCCGTTCTGTATCTGGTGGCACAGATGGTGGGCGCGGGCACCCTCGTCGCGCTGCTGCTGGGAGGTCAGGGCGAGGCGGCTCAGACCTGGACGGTCATCGGGGTCGGCGCGCTCATGGTCGTCTATGTGTCGTTGGGAGGGATGCGGGCCACCACCTGGATTCAGATCGTGAAGGCAGTTCTGCTGATGGGCGGGGCGATCGCGCTGACCGTGCTCGTCCTGGTGCGGTTCCATGGGGACTTCGACGAGTTGCTGAGGACGGCGGCGGAGCGCAGCGGCCACGGGGATGCGTTCCTCGCACCCGGGCTGAGGTACGGCGGTGACTGGACCGCTCGCTTCGACTTCATCAGCCTCGGGCTCGCCCTGGTGCTGGGCACGGCCGGGTTGCCACACATCCTGTCGCGCTTCTACACGGTGCCCACCGCGCGCGCCGCGCGCCGCTCGGTGGTGTGGTCGATCGGACTCATCGGCGGCTTCTACCTGATGACGATCGTGCTGGGTTTCGGCGCCGCCGCGATCGTCGGCCCGGAGACCGTTCGGAAGTCGAACGCGGCCGGGAACACGGCTGTTCCGCTGCTGGCCCTCGATCTGGGCGGCGGAGCGGGCTCCGCCGGTGGAACGGTTCTGTTCGCGGTCGTCGCCGCCATCGCCTTCGCCACGATCCTCGCGGTCGTCGCCGGTGTCACCCTCGCCTCGTCGGCGTCCGTCGCCCACGACCTGTACGCGTCGCTACGGCGCCGGCAGTCCAAGCCGCGCGGCGAGGTGGCCGTCGCACGGGCCGCCGCGGTCGGGATCGGGATGGTCGCGATCGCGCTCGGGCTGCTCGCCCGGGATCTGAACGTGGCCTTCCTCGTGGGACTGGCCTTCGCGGTCGCCGCCTCCGCCAATCTGCCCGTGCTGCTGTACTCGCTGTTCTGGCGCCGGTTCACCACGCGTGGCGCGGTGTGGTCCGTGTATGGCGGGCTGGTTCCCGCCGTGGTGCTCGTACTGCTGTCGCCCGTGGTGTCGGGCAGCCCCGATTCGCTGTTCCCGGGTGTCGACTTCCAGTACTTCCCCCTGCAGAACCCGGGCCTCGTCTCGATCCCCCTGGGTTTCCTCGCCGGTTGGCTCGGCACGGTCACCTCGGCCGAACAGCCGGACGCGGCGAGGCACGCGGAGACCGAGGTGCGGTCGTTGACGGGCGCCGGGGCGGTTTGACGGGAGGGGTAGGGCTCGTCAGGGGCGGGTCGCCCACTCATAGCGATGCTCCGGGCGGCCCGCGTCACCGTACTTGAGGGTCAGTCGGGCCCGTCCGGTGCGCTCCAGGAGCTTCAGATAGCGCTGGGCGGTCTGGCGGCTCAGGCCGGTCCGTTCAGCGATCTCCTGGGCCGACAGCGGGCCCTCGGCGGTCATCAGGGCGCGGCGTACGACCTCGGTGGTGGTGGGGGAGTGGCCCTTGGGCAGGTCCGGCTCGCCGCTCGCCGAGAGCGCGCCGAAGATCCGGTCCACCTCCGCCTGTTCGGCCTCGCCACCGCCGTCCAGCGTGCGGCGCAGCTCCGCGTACGCCTCCAACTTGGCGCGCAGCCCGGCGAACGCGAACGGTTTGACCAGGTACTGGAGCACGCCCTGGCGCATCGCCGCCTGGACGGTCGACACGTCACGGGCCGCCGTCACCATGATCACGTCGGTCTGGTGGCCGCGTCGACGCATCTCCTGGACGACCGCGAGACCCGTCCCGTCCGGGAGGTAGTGGTCCAGGAGAACCAGGTCCACGTGGGACAGCTTCTCCAACTGCTCCAGTGCCTCGGCCGCGTTGTGCGCCACGCCCGCGACCCGGAAGCCGGTGACCTTCTCCACATAGGCGGCGTTGACCCGGGCGACCCGGGCGTCGTCGTCCACGATCAGGACCTCGATCATCGCGACTCCCTCTCGGCGGCCGGGACGGCGGCTTCGGCATCCCGCGCGGGGCCCGGTCGCCCGTCGCTGCCTGCGATCGACTCGCTGCCCGCGGTCGCCTCTTCGTTCCGGCCCGGATCGTCGTCGGGCACCGTAGACGTCGGCCCGTCGTCGGGCACCGTAGACGTAAGCGTCGCATCGGACGTCCGCGTCACCAGCACCGGCTCCGCCAGCGCCTCCGGCAGTACGACGGTGAACTCCGCGCCGCCGCCGTCCGCGTCGGTGACCCGGGCACTGCCGCCCTGCCGCTCGGCGAGACGGCGCACCAGGGAGAGCCCGATTCCGCGTTCACGGTGGGCCGGTGGCGTCTTCGTGGACCAGCCTTCCGTGAAGATCAACTCCCGTTTCTCGGGCGGGACTCCGGGGCCGGTGTCGCGTACCCGGAGGACCGCCGTACGTCCCTCGGCGCGCAATTCGACCTCCACGCGCGCGTGCGGTGTGCCCGCGACGGCGTCGAGCGCGTTGTCGACGAGGTTGCCGACGATGGTGACCAGCCCGCGCGGATCGATCAGCCGGTCCGGCAGCAGTGTCCCGTCCGACAGCGCCAGGGCCACTCCGCGTTCGGCCGCGACGGTCGCCTTGCCGACCAGCACCGCGGCGAGCAGCGGATCGTGGATCTTCTCGGTGACCTGCTCGGCGGTCGCCCGATGGTCCCCGACCACTTCGCCGACGAAGTCCACGGCCTCGTCGTACATCTCCAGTTCGAGCAGGCCCAGCAGTGTGTGCATGCGGTTGGCGTGCTCGTGGTCCTGGGCGCGCAGGGCGTCTATCAGGCCGCGCGTGGAGTCGAGTTCGCGCCCCAGTTGTTCCAGTTCCGTGCGGTCGCGCAGGGTGGCCACCGCGCCCCCGTCGTCGGTGGGCATGCGGTTGGTGACCAGGACCCGCTGGCCGCGGACGGTGAGCAGATCGGTGCCCGTGACCCGACCGGCCAGCACATCGGTCGTACGGCCGGGGCCGAGCGCGTCGTCGAGCGACCGGCCGACCACCTCGTCGCCGATGCCGAGCAGTCGCTGCGCCTCGTCGTTGAGGAGGCGCACGCGCCCGGCGCGATCCAGGGCGATCACGCCCTCCCGGATGCCGTGCAGCATCGCCTCGCGCTCCGCGAGCAGCCCCGCGATGTCGGAGAAGGCCAGGTCACGGGTCTGCCGGTGTACCCGGCGCGAGATCAGGTACGCGGCCAGCGCCCCGACGGCCATGGCCCCGCCGGCGTACGCCAGGAGCCCGGGGATCGCGTGGATGAGCCGGGCGCGCACATTGTCGTACTCGATGCCGACCGAGACCGCGCCGACGATCTTCCCGTCCGCGTCGCGCAGCGGCACCTTGCCCCGGGCCGAGCGTCCCAGGGTGCCCGAGTCGATCTCCATGACGTCGTTGCCGGCCAGGGCGCGACGCGGGTCCGTGGAGACCGTGCCGCCGATCTCCGCCGGGTCGGGGTGCGACCAGCGCACCCCGTGTGTGTCCATCACCACGACGTACTCGGCCCCGCTCGCCTTCCGGATCCGCTCGGCCTCGATCTGCACGGGACCGTTCACGGACGGCTTCGTCGACACCAGGTCCTCGGCGATCTGCGGCTGCACCGCCGTCGTCTGCGCTATCGCGAGAGCGCGGCGCATCGCCTGGTCGTCCAGCTGATCACTCAGCGGCGCCAGGAACAGCCCGGTCGCGAGCACGGCGACCCCGGCGGCGATCGCCACCTGCATCAGCAGGACCTGCGAGAACACCCGCCGCGGCATACCGAGACGAAGGCGGCGTGCGGGGGGAGTGCGGCTCATACCCATGACGGTACGTGGGGGGAGTGGCCCGGTCGTAGGGGAGTGTGGCGTGGATCTCAGGTGCAAAGTGTTTGCGTGTAGCGAGAGGGCTACGAATGACGTGCTGATGGACGGCACACGGTGGCGGACGAGGACCGGCGCTCCCTGGCGGGATGTGCCCGAGCGGTACGGTCCGTGGGACCGGGGCTACGACCTGTTCCGACGCCGGCAGCGTGATGGCACCCGGCGCGCATCGTCACCCGGCTCCAGGCCCAGGCCCAGGCCGACACGAGGGCTGATCACCTGGAACGGGAGCGTCGACTCCACCGTCTGCCGGGTCGTCCGGGTGCCCCGGCTGGGACGTGGGCGGCCCCGCAGGAGACCGGATCGAACGCCGGGGTTCAGCGACGCCTGCCGGGGCCGCCCTTCGGGCGGACGGCGGGACATTCGCTACACGCCCTGGCTCGCGGGCGCCGACGGCGACAGTTCTCGTACGGCCACGACGTCCATCCGGGCGGGGGAGCCCAGTGGGGAGCCGCAGCTCTCCGGGCGGGACGGCAGGGAGGCGCCCTGGGCGACCGTGACGTTCCAGACGCGGCCGTCAACGTGCGCGACGGTCACCTCCCAGCGCGGGGACGTGCCCGTCGTGCCGACCACGGTGAACGCGTCGGCGGCCTCCTCGCCGGTGGCCGTGCGCACCGCGAGCTCGGCCGCCTGCCCGGGCCGCTCCCAGGCGGAGTTCCCGCGGCATCCCTCGGTGACGACGCGTCCTTCCCGTACGCCCTGCAGGACCTCCTTGACGTGGTGGGCCTCGGCGCGGCCGTACACGTATCCGAAGGGCAGGACGAGGAGGGTGGGCGAGAAACGGTGACCGCCCAGATGGGTGACCTCCCAGGTGCCCTCCACCCCGGAGGCGGCCAGTTCGGCGGCGAGCGGGCGGCCGAGAAGGGCGCAGCAGCGGTCGCGCTTGCCGTTGGTGCAGACGAGCGCGAGGGGGCCGCCGGTGTGGGGTCGGCCTCGCAGTACTGCCCCGAAGGCTCGGTGGTCGCCCCTGCCGAGCGCGGTGAAGTCGAGGTCGAGCAGCCGCTCGGGGGTGGCGGTTCTGGCACTGTGCAGCCAGGTGTTTCCGGGGACGGTGTGGGCCACGTACACCTGGCGTTGGCGGGTCTCGGGGCGGTCCGCGTGGCGGCCGGGGCGCCGGATGAGCGCGACGCGTACGCCGGTGCCTTCCGCCGCTGCTTCGAGCGCACGGCCGAGTACGGGGTCCAGGTGGCTCGAGGTGAGCGCCTTGGCACCCCATGGGCCCGGCTGTTCCAGCAGCAGCCATGTCCTTGCCGTGGCGGCGGTCCCCGCGAGGGGCTCGTCGAGGCGCCGCGACACGGATGTGCACGTACTCACAGAGGTGAGCCTAACCTGACTTGCGCGCGGGCGACTTCCGACTGGGCCGAAGGGGGGCGAACCGGGTCCACAAGGGGGCGGTGAGACGCCGGACGGGCTGGGGCGACGGACGGCCTGGGGCCCCCGGGTAGGGCGCCTCAGGCGGCGTGGGGCGCGTGGGGCGGGCGTGTGGCGCGGGCGTGTGGCGCTCACCCCGGGAGCGGTTGCGGGGGCCGCACTCCCACGTACTGGCCGCTCGGGCGCATCCGCAGGGGGCGCTCGCCGTACTCCTCCAGGGCGTGGGCGATCCAGCCCGCCGTGCGGGCCACGGCGAAGACCGTCTCGCCCGCGGTGGGTGGCATGCCGGAGGAGGCGGTGAGGACCGCGAGAGCCAAATCGATGTTGGCGTGCAGAGGTGTGTGGCGGGCGGCGGTCGACACGATGTCGCGGGCGGCGGCAAGGGCCGGTGCGGCCCGGGGGATGTCGTCCAGCAGCGCGAACAGGGCACGCGCGCGTGGGTCCTCGCCGGTGTAGAGACGATGGCCGAGCCCAGGGATGCTGCGGCCGGCGCGCAGTTCCTCCGCGATGACGGGGGCCGCGCTGCCGTGGTCCAGGACATCGAGCAGTAGCCGGTGGGCGAGCGCGCTGGCCGCGCCGTGCAGCGGGCCCTCCAGGGCGCCGAGCCCGGCCGAGACGGCGGCGTACGCGTGGGCGCGGGCCGACGCGGCGACGCGGACCGCGAGCGTGGACGCGGCCAGGTCGTGGTCGGCGAGCAGCCCCAGCGCCGTGTCAAGGGCACGCAGCGACGCCTCGTCGGGCGTACGGCCGCTGAGCCGGGCCCAGAGCCGGTGGGCGAGCGGGCCCGAGTCGCGGTGGGCGCGCAGGACCGGTGGGAGCGCGGCGACGAGGGTGGGGATGAGGGTGCGCGCGGTGCCGAGGACGGCCTCTTCGGAGAGGTCGAAGCGCAGCGGGTCGGTCGCCGCGGTGGCGATCGCGGCGACCCGCAGCCGGTCGACCGGGCCGCTGTGCTCCGGCAGCGCGTCGACCGCGCGGCGGGCGGCGGTCACGGACGCCTTCGGCGCGGTGAAGGTGACGCCGGGCCACGACTCGCCCGTCCACAGCCACTCGGCGACCTCTTCGTAGGAGTGCCGCGTGGCGAGTTCAGTCGCGTCGACGCCGCGGAAGTAGTAGTGGTCCTGCTCGATGAGGGTGAGCCGGGTGCGGACGGAGAACTCGCCCCCGGCGGTTGAACTCCCGCTGCTCTCCCGCCGGTTGCGCCGCGCGAGCGCCGCCACCTCCTCGGCGTCGAAGGTGCTGCCACGGCCTCCGGCGCTGCGACTGCTGCTGAGTTGACCTCGGCTCACGTACGCGTACACGGTCTCGGGCTTCACGCCGAGCAGTTCGGCGGTCTCCTTGGTGCTCAACCGTCGGCCGGCGCCGGCCGACGCGTTCGCCGGGTTCGTGGAATCTGGATCGCCTTGCTCCCTCATGGACATCACCGTATCCGTAAAGGTAGAACATTGATTCAATCAATATTGACAGAGATTGAGTCAAGAGTGGACAGTCGGATCAAGTTGAAGGAGGAAAACATGTCGATCAACCGGGCCGCGTCCGCCGCTGTGGATGTGCCGCGAGGTCTGGCGGGCGTCGTCGTCACCGACACCGCCCTGGGTGATGTCCGGGGCCGGGAGGGCTTCTATCACTATCGCCAATACTCCGCCGTCGACCTCGCGCAGACCCGCAGCTTCGAGGATGTGTGGCATCTGATGATCCACGGCGCGCTGCCCGACGCTGCGCAGCGTGCCGCGTTCGCCGCCCACACCGCGCAGCTGCGCCATCTGCCCGAGGAGGTGCTGGCTGCGCTGCCCGCCGTCGCCGCGGCCGGCGGCCCGTCCGGACCGCTGGCCGGCCTGCGCGGCGCACTGTCGCTGCTCGGAGCGGTGAAGGGCTTCCGCCCGGTGTACGACATCGACCCCGACCAGCGCCGCGCGGACACGGTCGCGGCTGCGGCGGCCGTGCCTACCCTGCTGACGGCGCTGTACCGGCTGGGGCGGGGCCTGGAACCGGTCGAGCCGCGTGACGATCTGCCGTATGCCGCGAACTACCTCTACATGCTGAGCGGTTCGCAGCCGGATGCTGAACAGGCTAGGGCGATCGAGCAGTACCTGATCTCGACCATCGACCACGGTTTCAACGCCTCCACCTTCACCGCACGGGTCATTGCCTCCACCGGCGCGGACGTGACGGCCGCCCTGGTCGGCGCGGTCGGAGCCCTCTCCGGTCCGCTGCACGGGGGTGCTCCCAGCCGGGCGCTGGACACCCTGGACGCGATCGGCAGCCGAGACCGGATTGATGTGTGGATCCGCAAGCGCGTCCTGGCGGGGGAGCGCATCATGGGCTTCGGGCATCCCGTCTACCGCACCGAGGACCCCCGTTCCCGCATGCTCCGCGGCATCGCCCAGCAGTTCGGCGGTCCGCTGGTCGAGTTCGCGATCGAGGTCGAACAGCGCGTGGAGGCGATCCTGGCCGAGCTCAAGCCCGGCCGCGAACTCCACACGAACGTCGAGTTCTACGCGGGGGTGGTCATGGAATTGTGCGGCCTGCCCCGGCAGATGTTCACTCCGACCTTCGCGGCGGCGCGGGTGGTGGGCTGGAGCGCCAACATCCTCGAACAGGCACAGGACTCGAAGATCATCCGTCCGGCGGCGCGGTACGTCGGACCGCAACCACCGGCGGCAGTACCGGCGTTGGCCTGAGCCCTGGCCGGCGGCGGGGCTGGACGTTCTCGCTCCGGAGGGATCCTCTCGTCTCATTCATCCGTCGGTACGTACGGCAAACGGCACCACCCTGTCGATCGCGGATAGTCCGGCTCGGACTGAACCCGGCGTACAGCCCGACTCGTCTGCCGCTCTTCATTTCCGCAGGTCAGAGGCCATGCTTATGCGATCAGGCTGTCGTCACGCAGGCCCTCATCCACCAACAGCGTCCGTTGTATGCCGACCGGGGCTACGACCACGACGTCCACCACCGCCGGCCGCGCGAGCGCGGCATCGTCCCCAAGATCGCTCGGCGCGGACAGCCGCATGGCTCGGGCTGGGCCGGGTGCGGGGGGTTGCCGAGTCCGCCATCGCCTGGCTCCACGGCCCCCGCCGCTTACGGACCCGTTGGGTTAATTCTCTGCAGGCCCTTATCGGGCCGGGATCACCGGCAGGATCATGCGGGAGGGTCGGTCGGGGTCGTGGAAGAGCTGCCGGCGGGCCACTCGGGCCGTGGTCGCGTCCTGCTCGGGTTCCGGCCAGCCCACGCCGTTGTTCATGACCACGACGCTCGCCCGGTCGTCGTAGGCGGCGAGGGTGACCACCACGGACCGGGCCCGTGCGTGCTTCTCCACGTCGAGCAGCGCCTCGCCCACTGCACGGACCAGCACCGCCCGGTGTTCGGGGTCCAGTTCCGGGATGCGCCCGACCGGTACGATCCAGGGCTGGGCCTACCTGGCTGCAGATCGAGCTCAAGGATCAGAGTCACCCTGCGAGCCGGGTGGCCCGGCGGGTCAAGGCAACCTGGAGGCTCTTTCCGGGCCGAGGCTGAACGGGGGGCCAGTGACCAGGATCTGCTGGTCCGGCAGCTGATGTTGGTCTTCGATGGCGCCCGTGCCCGCGCGGGGAGCGGCGCTGAGACCCCGACGGGGCTCATCGCGCCCACTGTGGCCACCCTGCTCGATGCGGCAGACATGCGCTGACGCATCGCCTCTGCGAGGGGGCCTGAGGTGACCGATGTGCTCTCCGAGAACGCAAGATTGGCGCGACTCGCTTCAGGTGCTGTAAGCGGTCCGTGAGAGAAGCGCTGTGCCGAGGCCGCAGATGTGGTGGTGTACTTTCGTCGGCTCTCCCCGGGCGCACGGCGATTCCCCGCCCTCCGCCAGGGCGGGCGGCACCGCCCGCGCTCGGCGGCCTGCCGCACCCGAAGTCACGAGCTCCCGCCGCCTGACCTGTCCGCCGTGG
>NZ_AEJC01000499.1 GCF_000317595.1 Streptomyces ipomoeae 91-03
CCCGGACACGCGGAGGGGCTGGGCAGGGGAGTGCCCGGAGCGGCCGAACACCCGCAAGGGCCGGACAGCGGAGTACCCGGAGCGGCCGAACACCCGCAAGGGCCGGACAGCGGAGTACCCGGAGCGGCCGAACACCCGCAAGGGCCGGACAGCGGTGAGCCCGAGTCATCAGAACGGCCGGACACCAGTGAGCCCAAGCCACCAGAACAGCCCGCCGCCACCGAACCCAAACCACCCCAACAACCCGCCACCACCAAACCCAAACCGCCAGAACGGCCGTCCCCCTGCGGATGCTGGCGCCGACGGTGTCGCGCGGGGGCGGTGATCGGTTGAGCGGAGCGGTACGGCTGTAACCAGCCACTCCTCCGGTTTTTGGATCTCAATCGGCTCGTATTGGCGTCGTGGCCGCGACCGGGCGGGCTGTTGCTGGAATGCTGGGGGTGTTGTGCGGGCGGCGCGGGTGGCGGCTCGGGGGATCGCATGGGGGGACGGAACGTGGAGGACAGGGTGCGGGTGGTCATCGCCGAGGATTCGGTGCTGCTGCGGGAAGGGCTGACGCGGCTGTTGACCGACCGGGGGCACGAGGTCGTCGCGGGGGTGGGGGACGGGGACGCGCTCATCAAGACGATCACGGACCTCGCCGCGCAGGGGGAGCTGCCGGACGTCGTCGTCGCCGATGTGCGGATGCCGCCGACCCATACCGACGAAGGCGTACGGGCCGCCGTACAGCTGCGCAAGCAGCATCCGGCGCTCGGGGTGCTCGTGCTGTCGCAGTACGTGGAGGAGCGGTACGCCACCGAGTTGCTCGCCGGGTCCAGTCGCGGCGTCGGGTATCTGCTGAAGGACCGGGTCGCCGAGGTTCGGGAGTTCGTGGACGCCGTGGTCCGGGTGGCCGGCGGGGGTACCGCGCTGGACCCCGAGGTCGTCGCGCAGCTGCTCGGGCGCAGCCGTAAGCAGGACGTGCTCGCGGGGCTCACCCCGAGGGAGCGGGAGGTTCTGGGGCTGATGGCGGAGGGGCGGACCAACTCGGCGATCGCGCGGCAACTCGTCGTGAGCGACGGTGCCGTGGAGAAGCACGTCAGCAACATCTTCCTGAAGCTGGGGCTGTCCCCGAGCGACGGCGACCATCGGCGGATCCTCGCGGTACTCACCTACCTCAACTCGTGAAGTCGTGACCTCAACTCGTGAAGTCGTGACCTCGGGAACGCCGTCGGCCCACACCCTCGCACCTCGGGCCTCCGCCCATCGACTCGCGCCACCGACCAGGACGACCGGCTACGGCCACCCGGTCGCCGCCACCGCCCACCCCGTCACCGACCACCGGCCACCCTCACGGCACCGCCCCGTCACCGGCCACCGACCACCACCCACCGGTCGCCACCCGCCACCCGCCACCCGCCACCCACCCATCCACCCCTTCATCACCCACCACCCACCCCCCACCCCGTCACCCCATCAGCCCCCGACACCCCTCCCGTGCCAGACCCGACAATCGGCGGGGAGAGTCGCCGGGAGCGCCCGGCAGGGGCGGGCAAAGCGGGACAAGTCAGGTCGTCCGGTCGTCTCAAAACATCGTCCATCAGGCGAAAGGGCGAGGGAAGGTCAACCTCGCCGACGTAGGGTTGGTCTTGGGAAGGCCGCTGGAACGGCCGTTCCCGGACAGCCGCCTCAAGGGAGGTCCAGTTCAGTGACCAGCCAGGTCAGTAGCCCAGCGGAGCAGGCCGACAAGGCCGTTTTGGGAGAACTGAGGGAACAGCGCAAAGCGGCGGGGACGAAGGATGTCCGTCGACTCGATCGGGTGATCATTCGGTTCGCGGGTGACTCCGGTGACGGTATGCAGCTCACCGGTGACCGTTTCACCTCCGAGACGGCGTCCTTCGGGAACGATCTCTCGACCCTGCCGAACTTCCCCGCTGAGATCCGGGCCCCCGCCGGCACGCTCCCGGGTGTGTCCAGCTTCCAGCTGCACTTCGCCGACCACGACATCCTCACCCCGGGTGACGCACCGAATGTGCTGGTCGCCATGAACCCGGCCGCGCTGAAGGCCAACATCGGCGATGTGCCGCGCGGTGCGGAGATCATCGTCAACACGGACGAGTTCACGAAGCGGGCGATGCAGAAGGTCGGGTACGCGGCGAGCCCGCTGGAGGACGGGTCGCTGGACGGGTACAGCGTCCATCCGGTGCCGCTGACCACCCTGACCGTCGAGGCCCTCAAGGATTTCGACCTCAGCCGTAAGGAGGCCGAGCGCAGCAAGAACATGTTCGCGCTCGGTCTGTTGTCGTGGATGTACCACCGGCCGACCGAGGGCACCGAGAAGTTCCTGAAGAGCAAGTTCGCCAAGAAGCCCGATATCGCCGCCGCCAATATCGCCGCGTTCCGTGCCGGGTGGAACTTCGGGGAGACCACCGAGGACTTCGCCGTCAGTTACGAGGTCGCGCCGGCCGCCACCGCCTTCCCCGTCGGCACGTACCGGAACATCTCCGGGAACCTGGCGCTGTCGTACGGGCTGATCGCCGCCTCGCGGCAGGCGGATCTGCCGCTCTACCTGGGCTCGTACCCGATCACCCCGGCCTCGGACATCCTGCACGAGCTGAGCCGGCACAAGAACTTCGGTGTGCGGACCTTCCAGGCGGAGGACGAGATCGCGGGCATCGGGGCCGCGCTCGGGGCCGCCTTCGGGGGGTCGCTGGCTGTCACGACCACGTCCGGGCCGGGTGTGGCGCTGAAGTCGGAGACCATCGGGCTCGCGGTCTCGCTGGAGCTGCCGCTGCTGGTCATCGACATCCAGCGCGGTGGACCGTCCACGGGGCTGCCGACCAAGACCGAGCAGGCGGATCTGCTCCAGGCCATGTTCGGGCGGAACGGCGAGGCGCCGGTCCCGGTGGTGGCGCCGCGCACTCCGGCCGACTGCTTCGACGCGGCTCTGGAGGCGGCGCGGATCGCCCTCACCTACCGCACACCGGTCCTCCTCCTCTCCGACGGCTACCTGGCCAACGGCAGCGAGCCCTGGCGCATCCCCGAGCTCGACGAACTCCCGGACCTGACCGTGCAGTTCGCCCAGGGGCCGAACCACACGCTCGACGACGGCAGTGAGGTCTTCTGGCCGTACAAGCGCGACCCGCAGACCCTCGCCCGCCCGTGGGCGGTCCCGGGTACGCCGGGTCTGGAGCACCGGATCGGCGGCATCGAGAAGCAGGACGGCACGGGCAACATCTCGTACGACCCCGCCAACCACGACTTCATGGTGCGCACCCGGCAGGCGAAGATCGACGGGATCGACGTGCCGGATGTCGAGGTCGACGATCCGGACGGGGCGCGGACGCTGGTGCTGGGCTGGGGGTCGACGTACGGGCCGATCACGGCTGCCGTACGGCGGCTGCGGACGGCCGGGGAGTACATCGCGCAGGCCCATCTGCGCCACCTGAACCCCTTCCCGCGGAATCTCGGAGCCGTGTTGGAGCGTTACGAGAAGGTGGTGATCCCCGAGATGAACCTCGGGCAGCTCGCCATGCTCATCCGGGCGAAGTACCTGGTCGACGCCCACTCGTACAACCAGGTGAACGGCATGCCGTTCAAGGCGGAGCAGCTCGCCAAGGCTCTCAAGGAGGCCATCGATGGCTGAGAGGTCCACGGAAGGCGCCCAGGGCGCGGGTACGGGCACGATCGAGGCGCTCTCGCTCGTCCCCAAGGCCGCGGCCAGGCAGTCCATGAAGGACTTCAAGTCCGATCAGGAAGTGCGCTGGTGCCCCGGCTGCGGTGACTACGCCATCCTGGCCGCCGTCCAGGGCTTCATGCCCGAACTCGGCCTGGCCAGGGAGAACATCGTCTTCGTCTCGGGCATCGGCTGCTCGTCGCGCTTCCCGTACTACATGGACACGTACGGGATGCACTCCATCCACGGACGCGCGCCCGCCATCGCGACCGGGCTCGCCACCTCGCGGCGCGACCTGTCCGTGTGGGTCGTCACCGGTGACGGCGACGCCCTGTCCATCGGCGGCAACCACCTCATCCACGCCCTGCGGCGCAACGTCAACCTGAAGATCCTGCTCTTCAACAACCGGATCTACGGGCTCACCAAGGGCCAGTACAGCCCGACGTCCGAAGTCGGGAAGATCACCAAGTCGACGCCGATGGGCTCGCTGGACGCGCCCTTCAACCCGGTGTCGCTGGCCATCGGGGCGGAGGCGTCCTTCGTCGCACGCACTGTCGACTCCGACCGCAAGCACCTCACCGAGGTCCTGCGCCAGGCTGCCGCCCACCCGGGCACGGCACTCGTGGAGATCTACCAGAACTGCAACATCTTCAACGACGGCGCCTTCGAGGTCCTCAAGGACCGGCAGCAGGCCGAGGAGGCCGTGATCCGGCTGGAGCACGGCAAGCAGATCCGGTTCGGCGCCGACGGCGCGCGGGGGGTCGTACGGGATGAGGCGACCGGTGATCTGAAGGTCGTCACCGTCACGCCGGAGAACGAGGCGCGGGTGCTGGTCCACGACGCGCACTCGGCGTCGCCGACCACCGCGTTCGCGCTCTCCCGGCTCGCCGACCCCGACACCCTGCACCACACCCCGATCGGTGTCTTCCGGTCCGTCGAGCGGCCCGTCTACGACACGCAGATGGCCGACCAGCTGGACACGGCCATCGAACAGTTCGGCAAGGGCGACCTGGCCGCTCTCCTCGCGGGCGGGGACACCTGGACGGTCGTCGGCTGACGGTCGCCACGCATCGATCGCGTAGAGGCCCGCGCCCGCATCGTCAGGCGCGGGCCTCTACGTATGCCCTTTCACTCACCTCGCGCGCCTTCCGCTCGTCGTACGCGTCGCGTGCCTTCTGTACGTCGGCCATGCGGTCCTGGGTCCAGGTGGCCAGGGCGCGGATCTGCTCGGCGGCCTCGCGGCCGAGGGCGGTGAGGGAGTAGTCGACGCGGGGCGGGATGACGGGCTTGGCGTCGCGGTGGACGAGCCCGTCGCGTTCCAGGGTCTGGAGGGTCTGGGTGAGCATCTTCTCGCTGACGTTGCCGATGGCGCGGCGCAGCTCACTGAAGCGGTACGGCCGCTCCAGCAGCTCGATCAGGACGAGGACGCCCCAGCGGCTGGTGACATGCTCCAGGACCAGGCGGTAGGGACACATCGCCTCGCCGACGGACCGGGCCGCCTTCTCACTTACAGACATGCCAGTACCTTACTTCAAAGTGGGTACTTTCGCCGAGTTAGCGCACCCCCTAGGGTTAGTGACGTACCGCCCGCCCAGGAGGAGTTTTCATCATGAGCATCGTCGTCACCGGAGCCACCGGACACCTCGGCAAGTTCGTCGTCGAGGGGCTGCTGGAGAAGGTCCCGGCCGAGCAGATCACGGCCGTCGTCCGCAGCGAGGAGAAGGCCGCCGGGTTCGCGGCGCGCGGCGTGAAGATCGTCGTGGCCGACTACAACGCCCCCGAGACCTTCGACGGCGCCCTCTCCGCCGGTGACAAGGTGCTGCTCATCTCCGGCAGCGAGGTCGGCAACGACCGCGTCGGCCAGCACAAGGTCGTCATCGACGCCGCCAAGGCCGCCGGTGTCGCGCTGCTCGCGTACACCAGCGCGCCGGGCACCCTGACCGCCGCGCTCGCCGACGACCACCGCGGCACCGAGGAGGCGCTGCTCGCCTCCGGCCTGCCGTACGTACTGCTGCGCAACGGCTGGTACAACGAGAACTTCACCGAGAACCTGGCGCCGGTGCTGGAGTACAACGCCGTGACGCAGGCCGCCGGTGAGGGCCGGGTCTCCTCGGCGTCCCGCGCGGACTACGCCGCCGCCGCGGTCGCCGTGCTGACCGGCGAGGGGCACGAGAACAAGACGTACGAGCTCGGCGGCGACGTCGCGTGGAGCTTCGCCGAGTACGCGGCCGAGCTGAGCAAGCAGACGGGCAAGGAGATCGCCTACAACGCCGTCTCCGTCGAGGCCTTCACCGGGATCCTGGCCGGCGCCGGGGTGCCCGAGCCGTTCGCCGCGATCCTCGCCGGCGTCGACGCGTCCATCGAGAAGGGTGAGCTCGTCGTCTCCTCCGGCGACCTGTCCCGCCTGATCGGCCGCCCGACGACGCCGATCGCGGACTCGATCGCGGCGGCACTGAAGGCCTGACGCCAGACGGCACGCTCCCCGCTCGCATGCCGGGTGCCGGGCGGAGGGTCGGCTGCGCAACTCGGCGCCACGAGGCGCCGCCGCGCCCACCCTCCCCCACCGCCCCAGCGGCACGATTGCCCGCAGCCAGGACGGCGGGTCAGTCGCGTGACGACGGAAGGGGCATAGGCCCTACCCCACATCCTTCCGGCTGGCCTGGAGAGTCATGATCCCCTCCGACAACAGCCGCAGCTTGCAGGCCGCCCTCATCCCAACCGGCCCCACACACATCGATGCCGTGAACTCCATGTCTCTGGGCGATAACAGTCTCAACGCTCTCAATTCAGGGTTCTGGTCAACCCTCCCTCTTGACTACCTACTTCGCATCACTGGGCGCTCTCCCCTGCCCGTCGCCAAGGCCCGCACGATGCCTGCCCCCGATCCGGAACACCCCCTCCCCCCAGCACTGCTCCTGCGCACGCTCCGCCTGAACGCCCTCACTGCCCACTACGCGCCCGTCTGGGCGGAACTGTTCGACCCACGTTGGGCGGGCTACGATAACTGGGCCAACCCGCACTGGCCCCATCTGAAACCCTTCGCCGCGAGCCTCAAAC
>NZ_AEJC01000500.1 GCF_000317595.1 Streptomyces ipomoeae 91-03
CCAGGTCGTGGTCCACCGCCAGCTTGGCCGCCGCCTCGGCGACATCCTCCGGGTGGACCGGAGGCAGGCCGGAGCGCCGGGCGGCCGTCGCGGGGGCCAACGGGTCCGGGTAGCGGGCCAGTTCGCGTGCCGTCACGTCGCCCGCGAGACGGGCCACCTCATCGGCGTCGCCGCGCTCGTCCGGTCGTACGCCGGTCTGCGCGGCCTTGAGGACGGCCACGGAGCGGCCGGAGGCCACGCCCACCGCGGCGACGGCCGCCGTCGTGACGGTCTTGCCGACCTCCGTGCCCGTCCCCGTGATCACCAGGATCGTCATGTCAGCCTCTTCCGTCATCCCGCCATCGCCGCCGCGCACACCGCGCGGGCGATCCGTGCCACGTCCTCGTCGCCCGTGACATAGGGCGGCATCGTGTAGACGAGGTCGCGGAAGGGACGCAGCCACACGCCCTCACGCACGGCGGCGGCCGTCGCCCTCGTCATGTCCACCGCGTGGTCGAGCTGGACGACGCCGATGGCGCCGAGGACGCGTACGTCCTTCACACCGGGCATGTCCAGGGCCGGTGCCAGGCCCTCCCGCAGGCCCGCCTCGATCCGCTTGACCTCCGCCGACCAGTCCTGGCCCAGCAGCAGGTCGATCGACGCGCAGGCGACGGCCGCCGCCAGCGGGTTGCCCATGAACGTCGGGCCGTGGGCCAGGACCGGGACCTCGCCCCGCGAGATCCCGTCGGCCACCCTCGGCGTGCACAACGCCGCCGCCATCGTCATGTACCCGCCGGTGAGCGCCTTGCCCACGCACATCACATCCGGCGTCACCGCCGCGTGCTCCGCCGCGAACAGCGCGCCCGTGCGTCCGAACCCGGTCGCGATTTCGTCGAACACCAGGAGTACGTCGTGCTCGTCGCACGCCTCGCGCAGTACCCGGAGATACGCGGGGGAGTGGAACCGCATCCCGCCCGCGCCCTGCACCACCGGCTCCACGATCACGGCGGCCAGCTCGTCGGCGTGCCGCTCGACGGCCGCGCGCAGCTGCTCGGCGTACGACTCCTCGTACTCCGCGGGCGGTGGGTCCACGAACACCTGCCGGGGCAGTACGCCCTGCCACAGCTCGTGCATCCCGCCCTCGGGGTCGCACACGGACATCGGCTGCCAGGTGTCGCCGTGGTAGCCGCCGCGCCAGGTCAGCAGCCGTTGCCTGGCGGGACGGCCCAGCGAGCGCCAGTACTGGAGGCACATCTTGACCGCGACCTCGACCGAGACCGAGCCCGAGTCGGCGAGGAAGACATGCTCCAGGCCCTCCGGCGACATGTCGACAAGCCGCTTCGCCAGTCGTACGGCCGGTTCGTGCGTGAGTCCGCCGAACATGACATGGCTCATCCGCGCGAGCTGGTCGTGTGCGGCCTCGTTGAGCACCGGGTGGTTGTAGCCGTGGATCGCCGACCACCACGACGACATGCCGTCGACCAACTCGCCCGAGCCGTCGGCGAGCCTCAGCCGGACCCCGCTCGCCGACTCCACGACGAGCGGTTCCTGACGACCCGGCATCGGCCCGTACGGATGCCACACGTGCCGCCGGTCGAGATCCAGCAGCTCCGGCACGCTCAGAGGCACGTTCGTCTGGGGCACGTCCATCAGGGGCATGCTCGGGTCAGGCATTGGGGGCGAGATCGGTGCCGGCACCCCGGCGGCGTACGGCGACCAGGTCCGTACGAGGCTCGGCAACAGCCGCGGCGGGGACGGAACCGCAGACTCCGCCACCATCCTCATGGGACCCGCAGACACTGCCGCCCTCATGGGACCCGCACGCCGAACCGCACCCCGCCTCGGCCTGCGAACCGCAGCCGCCCGCACCCGACGCCACCCGGTGCTCCGGCAGCGTCACCTCGCCCGCGCCCTCCACCTCGAACCCGGCGTCCGCGATCATCTCCAGGTCGGCCTTGCCCACCTGGCCCTCGGTGGTCAGATAGTCGCCGAGGAAGATCGAGTTGGCTAGGTGCAGGGCCAGCGGCTGCATCGTGCGGAGGTGAACCTCACGACCACCCGCGATGCGGACTTCCACGTCCGGGCAGACGAAGCGCACCATCGCCAGGATCCGCAGACAGCGCTGGGGCGTGAGGTTCCACTCCTTGCCCAGCGGCGTGCCCTCGATCGGGATCAGGAAGTTGACCGGTACCGAGTCCGGGTCCAACTCGCGCAGCGAGAAGACCACGTCGACCAGGTCCTCGTCGCTCTCGCCCATGCCCGCGATCAGCCCGGAGCACGCCGACAGTCCGGCCGCGTGCGCCTTCTGCACGGTGTCGACGCGGTCGGCGTACGTGTGCGTCGTCGTGATCTCGCCGTATGTGGCCTCGGAGGTGTTGAGGTTGTGGTTGTAGGCGTCCGCGCCCGCCTCGCGCAGCCGTTCGGCCTGGCCGTCGGAGAGCAGCCCGAGACAGGCGCACACCTCGACGCCCTCGTTCTGCTCCTTGATCGCCTTGATGGTGCCCGCGACCCGCTCGACGTCCCGGTCGGTCGGGCCGCGCCCGGACGCCACCAGACAGACCCGCTTGGCGCCCCCAGCGAGCCCGGCCGCCGCGGCCTTGGAGGCCTCGTCGGGCTTGAGCCAGGTGTACTTGAGGATGCCGGCGGTGGAGCCGAGCCGCTGGGAGCAGTAGGAGCAGTCCTCGGGACAGAGCCCGGACTTGAGGTTGACCAGGTAGTTCAGCTTCACTCGGCGCCCGAACCAGTGCCGGCGCACCTTCCCGGCCGCGGCCACCACGTCGAGCAGGTCGTCGTCGGAGGTGCCGAGGACGGCGAGAGCCTCGGCACGGGTCAGCGGCTCGCGCCGGAGCCCCTTGTCCACCAGCGTGTTCAGCAGGTCCATGAGAGCCGATCCTGTCTTACGGGACCGCCCCGGGCCAAGGAGACTTCGGACAACAGAGTCGGTTCGAGGTGTGGGTATCGCCACATCGTGAGCGGCTGGTCGTCCCGTTAATGTCTGTGCACTGCCTACAAAAGCCCCCGCACACCGTGTGCAGCGAGCGCATGCCCTGCGGCGGGCCGCCCACATCACCCCGGAGGACCCATGGCGTTCGGCTGGATCGACGAGCAGGCCTCCGCACGCCGCCGGGCCGGGCTCGTACGGACACTGCGCCCCCGCCCCGCCGACTCGCCGCTCCTCGACCTGGCGAGCAACGACTACCTGGGCCTGGCCCGGCACCCCGAGGTCACCGAGGCCGCCGCCGAGGCCGCGCGCCGCTGGGGCGGCGGGGCCACCGGCTCCCGGCTGGTCTCCGGCACCACCGAACTCCATGGCGAACTGGAGCGGGAGCTGGCCGACTTCTGCGGCTTCGAGGCGGCCCTGGTCTTCTCCTCCGGCTACGCCGCCAACCTCGCCGCCGTCACCGCGCTGGCCCCGCACGGCTCCCTCGTCGTCTCGGACGCCGGCAACCACGCCTCCCTCATCGACGGCTGCCGGCTGGCCCGGGGCACCACGCAGGTCGTCGGGCACGCCGACCCGGAGGCCGTCCGTAAGGCGCTGAGCACGGCGAAAGGCCCGGCCATCGCCGTGTCCGACACGGTCTTCTCGGTGGACGGCGACGCCGCCCCGCTGGCCGGACTGGCCGCCGTCTGCCGGGAGTACGGCGCCGGGCTGGTCGTGGACGACGCCCACGGGCTCGGGGTCCTGGGCGACGGAGGCAGGGGTGCCCCGTACGCGGCGGGGCTCGCCGGCGCGCCCGACGTGGTCGTGACGGTCACGCTGTCGAAGTCGCTGGGCAGCCAGGGCGGTGCCGTCCTCGGCCCGGCGCACGTGGGGGGACCATCTGGTCAACGCTGTCCGAACGTTCATCTTCGACACGGGCCTCGCCCCGGCCGCCACCGGCGCCGCCCTGGCCGCGCTCCGGCTGCTGCGCCGGGAGCCGGAGCGTGCCGCGCGGGCCCGCGAGGTGGCGCGGGAGCTGCACACACGGCTGACGGCGTCGGGCCATGAAGCGGTGCGGCCCGACGCCGCCGTGGTGTCCGTGCGAGCGCCGTCACCGGATCAGGCGGTGCGGTGGGCGGCGGACTGTCGCGCGGCGGGTCTCGCCATCGGCTGTTTCCGCCCACCGTCCGTACCCGACGGCGTGTCGCGGCTGCGGTTGACCGCCCGGGCGGATCTCACCGAGGGGCAGATCGACCGAGCCGTGGGGATCATCGGAGAAAGGCGACCGTGAGTCGGCGTCCCGGCCGTGCGTCGCCAGAAGCGGAACTTCCCTTGGCACCGGTGGTGCTCACCGAAGGGTGGTGATGAATCCCTCCCAGGCCTCCGGGGCGAACAGCAGGGCGGGCCCCGCGGTGTTCTTCGAGTCGCGCACGGCCACCAGCCCGGCCCAGCGGCCGGACCCGGGACGGGCCGTTTCCACGCAGTTGTTCATTCCCGTGCTGCGGCTGCTGCGCCGCCAGCGCACACCGCGCAGTGCGGTACTGGTAGGTACGTTCCGAGGCAGTGCGGACATGGCGCCTCCTTACGCGCCGATGGCTGGGCATGAGCCAGCCCGGCGATGTAATCCAACGAGTCCTCGGGCGAAAGGGCGTGGATCTGAAGGGTTTTGAAGGCCTCGACATAGGCCCTGAGGTCTTCTTTCCGCTCGAGATAGAGGCTACTCGTCAAGTGGTCGAGAACAACCACGTCCAGATCGGATGTGCTCCTAAATGAGAAAATTACGAAAGGACCGGTGATGCCGATGTGTGCCCCCGCAGTGAACGGCAGCACCTGCAGTCGCACCTGAGGAAGGGCCGCGGCCTCCACCAGATGCCCCAACTGGCGGGCCATGATGTCGGGTCCGCCGACCTCCCGCCGTAAGACGCCCTCGTCGAGCACGGCACTGAGCTCCATCGGCGGATCACCGCGCAGTACGTCCTGCCGCGCGAGCCGCACTTCCACGAGCGCGTCGAGTTTGTCGTCTTCCAGCCCCTCCACCGCGGCCCGTGTCACCGCCCGCGCGTACTCGGGGATCTGCAGAAGCCCCGGCACGACCGAGGTCTCCAGCGTCCGCATCCCGCTGGCCTGCGACTCCAGGCTGATGAAGTCGCGGTACGTCGGCGGCAGTACCCCGCGGTACGCATGCCACCAGTTGTGCCGCCCACCGCCGTCCTCCGAGCCCGCCAACGCCAGGAGGAGTTCCCGTAATCCGGCGTCGTCCACCTGGTACGTGTCCAGCAGCTTCCGTACGTCGGCGGGCTTCACCCCGCTGGCGCCGGTCTCGATCCGGCTCACCTTGGACTGGTGCCAGTCCACCAGCCGGGCCACCTCGATACTGGTGAGACCGGCACGGGTGCGCAGGAGACGCAACTCGGTGCCGAGCCTGCGGCGGCGCACCGCCGGACCGTACTGCATGGGTTTCTCCTTCCGCCCGGCGCGTGGTGGTCGGGTGACGGAAAAGGATGGACGAAGAGTCCACCCGAAAACGCTCGGCCGTCGGAGAGTTCACCGCTTTGAGGGACAGATATATGCATATCTTGGTGGATCGCCACCCGTGACGGCCCAGGTAGTGGCAGTCTGGCGCGAAGCACCAGTCCGGGACCGTACTCGAACCCTCCGCTCCGTGTCGGACGCCGGTCCCGTCGGAAAGGGACGACCGCGCCATGGCAGATCACCAGGAAGCCTCCGTCACTCTGCCGAGCGATCCAGCCTCGGTGTCCGCGGCCCGTAACTACGTCGTCAACGTGCTCGCCGAATGGGGCCTGCCGAGCGACACGGACACCGCTGACACCGTGCGTCTGATCGTGTCCGAACTCGCCACCAACGCCGTCCAGCACACGTTCGGTCTGTCACCCACGTTCACCGTGGACATCGCCCTCGACCGGGACGAGCAGCTGCGCATCGGCGTCACCGACAGCCACCCACGCCTCCCGAAACGTCTGCCCGCCGCCGTTCAGCAGGACAACGGCCGGGGTATGGTCATCGTCCGCTGGCTGACCGCCGAGCGCGGCGGCCGACTGACTGTAAGACCCACCCGCGAGGGCGGCAAGACGGTCGCCATCGAACTGCCCTGGACGGTCCCCGTGCAGCCGGTCAGGGCCGGCGCTCCACAGCAGCCGTGACCCGGGGCTCGACCTCGGGTGCCGTGGGTGTACGGTTCCGGCTCGACCGCGCCACCCACTTGGGGAGCGCGCTCCACAGGCCCAGACACACGATGAGCGTGCCGACACAGGTGGCGACACCGGCCGCCCGGCCCAGGGTCACGTCCACGACCAGCAGTACGGACCCGGCGAGGGCCGGCATCAGCACCCACAGGCCCGTGCTCGCCAGCCGGGACGAGACGCGGACGATGGTGGGCTTGGCGTTCTGCTGGAACAGCGAGCGATGCAGTGCGGCGGGGGCGGTCAACAGCGCCGCCGCGATGACCGCGAACAGCAGTGTGATGACGTAGGTGGCGCGCTGGACGGAGTCGATGTCCGCGAAGCGCGGTGTGAAGGCCAGTGTCAGCAGGAACGCGAAGAGGATCTGCACCCCGGTCTGGGTGACCCGCAGTTCCTGCAGCAACTCGGCGAAGTTGCGGTCGGCTCGTTCCAGCGGAGTCTCGTTGCGGGCGGGGCGGGTGGGTTTTTCGGCCATGATTGAACGGGTTACCGGTTCAGCCCGTGTCACGCGTGTCGAGGCCGGGG
>NZ_AEJC01000501.1 GCF_000317595.1 Streptomyces ipomoeae 91-03
CCCCGCAGGGATTCCGGTCAGCCGCTGCTCGAACCGGTCTTGGCGGCGGCTTCGATTTCGGGCCGGAGCATCTCCATCACCTCGGTCTGCCGCTGACTGCCGATCGTCAAGTTCCTGTCCTTAACGGTCTTCCGGAGAAGGGAGCGGCTGAGTGTGCCGTGCTCAGCGAGGGCGATCCGGCCGATCTCCACGAGTTCCGCGAGTGTGGCCTTGGGCGGACGACCACCGCGCGGCTTACTCTCCGAAACTTCGGGCGGTGGTTTCGTCGGCTGGCCGGAACCAGCCGCCGGAGGCTCAGTGGGGCGGACCGGCTCGGCCGAGGGCTCGGCGGGCGCGGTGACCGGTGATATCGGCGCCTGGACGGGTACGGCGTCGAAGTGGTCGGCGGGTTGGTCGACCAGTTGGTGGATCTGCCGCATCAGGACACCGAAGGCCAGCAGAGCGGCGGTCGGTGGGACTGCGGCGACCACATAGTCGAGGAGGGGCACGGTGCCGGTGTTGCCTGTGCCGCTGACCCCGGCCACGTTGAGTGCGATGGAGCCGACCGATCCGGTGGCGGTGAGGGCGATGGCCCAGCCGTCGGTCACCCGGCGCAGGCCCGCGCGGAGCATGAGCAGTTCGCCCGCGACGATGAACGCGTCCAGAGTCGCCGGCCAGGCCCACTGGCGGACCGGGGAGCTCTTGAGGCCGTGCTGTCCGGCGACCTCGGCGAGGTGCGCGTACGACAGCCAGAACCCGCCGGCAGTGAGCGCCACGATGACGACTCCGGCCGCGATGAGCGCGTACCGCTCGGCCGCCTGCTTGGTCGTCATCGGCCGCCCTTCGTCGGGGCGATGGTCCCGGTGGGTGGGTGTGGAGAGGGTGGTCAAGCGGGGTTCTCCTGGGGTGGTGGCGTGGTCCGTCTTTGCCGTCTTGGCCGTTGCAAGTGCAGGTCAGGGCCGGTACGGCAGGAGGGCTGGTGTTCCGTCCTGGCGGCGTCGGCTCGTCCTGGGGGCACGCGCGGGTGGTGGGGCTGCGGTTCGGTGGCCGTGGACGGATCGCATCCGTCTTGCCGTCCCGGCCGCATACGCGGTGACCTGCGGTGATACGGCGGGGACGCCCGGGACGGCACAAGACGGATCCGGGCAGCGTCAGGTTGGTGGCAGCACGCTCTTCATGATCGCGTTGCCGTCTTGCCCCCTGTTCCCGTCCCGGCCGCATGCCGTTTGACCTGCGGGATCACGGCAGGGACGGCAGGGACGGTCACCGGGGGAGGCGCGGCTCAGCCTGAGGCTGGGGTGGTGGGTTCGGCGTTCACTGAGTGAACGGTGGGGCAGTAGCGCCGCCACGCATCGAGGAACTTGTTGCGCGTGTAGCCCTTGCGCTGAGTGCCGTCGGCGAGGCGGACGTTGCCGGGCCTGATGTCGAAGGCGCGCAGCAGCGAGCCGAGCTCACGCGGGCCCAGCCCCTTACGACCCCACTCCGCCCACGGGCCTTCCAGGTCCTGGCGCAGGTGGTGCAGGAGTTCGTCCGTGGAGAGGCTGTCGACCTCCCGCTGGGCTACGAAGACCCGGCGGATGTCGGCCAAGATCCGCGCTGAGCTGGGGTGGTCCTCCTCGGCCGCCACTTCGGCTGCCACCATCTCCGCGCACGCCGCGCGGGCGAGGCGGGGCCAAGGGCCGGCGGCGAGGTCGGCGACGATCACCAGGGGTTCCCAGGTGTCGGCGGCGCGGTCCTCCACCGGCATCGCCGGTTCCAGATCGGCGGCCTCGTCGAGCAGCGGCCGGGCCCAGGCAGCGATGCGGTCGCGGAGGTCGTGGAGGGCTGGGGTGTCGCGGCGGGAGCGGAAGGGTTTGACGCTCTCACCCTCGGCCCGGCGGCGCATGCGGATGACCACGGACCGGTCCATGATCGTGTCGGGCAGGTCGCCGATGCCCGCGAGTGCGGCCATGGCGAAGGTGGCGAACCGGTGCGGGGTGTGGTCGTTGCCGACCACCCGGGTGACGTACCGGTTGCGCTGGTGGCCGGCGTTGAGCAGACCACGCATCTCCTCGTTCTTCTCCGCCTGCTTCGGCGTGCCGAAGATGGTGTCCGCCTCATCCACCAGCAGGGTGGGCGGCTCCTCGGTGATGGACCGGAAGACCGCCGCCGGGGTGGTGTTGATGGTGAGCATCGGCTCGTGGACCGTCTCGGTCAGCACGTCCAGCAGCCGCGACTTGCCACACCGCTTTGCCGGCCCCACCACTGCCAGACGCGGGGCATGCTGCCACGCGGGCTGCAGATGCGTCGCCGCCACCCACAGCGTGACCGCGTCCAGCGCCTCCGGCGAGGGCAGGATCACGAACCTGGCTATCTTCGCGCGCAGTTCGTCCAGCAGCGCCGAGCCCGGTGTCGGCTCCGGATCCGGGGGTGTGTCCGAGGGCTCGACGGCTTCGACCGGCACGGTGTCCTCGGGTTCGCGCTGGTCGGGGTTGCCCGGCACCGCGACCGGCGGCCAGGCGGCGGTACCAGGCGCGGAATAGGGCTCGGGTGTCGTAGGTTGCACAGGGCGGCTCCTCTTCTGCGCCACCGGGCATGCAGGCCCGGTGCGCGCGGATCGTTCGTTGGATGCGGGCGGCGGGGTTTCCCGAGCCTCCGGCGTTGCTGCGCCGGAGGTTCGCTGCGTTCCGAGACGGAACACTCGCTCTGTCCCGAGACGGGACGCTCGCGTTGTTCCCCGAGGGAACACGGACAGTACGTCCACGCCCGGCGACAGTCCAGCGTTTCTGTGTCAGCTCAGCGCAGAACCGTCTGTTACGCTGCCCCGCTTTCACGCCGCCAGCCCGAGCAGATCCAGCAGGTCTGCGGTCACTACCCGGTAGGCGTTGCCGAGCCGCAGCACCTTGCACGGATACTCGCCCCGCTTCGCCAACTCATATCCCTTGCTCCGCCCCAGCCCCAGTGCTCGGTTGCTCGTATCCAGGTCAACAGCCACAGGCAGGGCGAGCAGCTCTTCCCGGCTCATCCCCTTCGAGCCCTTCGACCGTCCGTTCGTCGCGTCTTCGCGCATGCAGTGCGCCCCTTTCGGTACAGCCCTCGGCGAACATGCCATCACATCCGGCTCCAGGCGGGTACCAACCATCATGCGCAAGCTACTGTGTCTTCATGACACAACGCCGTATGGATGCTGACGAGGACGACTTCCCGGAGTGGGCAGATCGGATCAAGGCCAACGTGGCCAGCGAAGTCCGGCGCAGAAGGAAGGAGATGGGATGGAGCGCACAGGACTTGGCGGACCGGTGCGAGCAACTCGGGCATCCCATCCCGCGCAACGTGATCGCCAACATGGAGTCTGGCCGTCGGGCCAATCTGCCCCTCGTGGACGTCATGGTCCTGGCGGCGGCCCTGGAGACGTACCCGGTCTGCCTGATCTTCCCGGTCGGTTACGTCGAGGAGACCCAGGAACTCCCCTTCCAGCACCTCATCCCCACCTGGGACGCGCTACGGCACTTCACCGGTGAAGAGGAGGTGCCGATGTACGACGCGGGCCTGGTCCCCGACTTCGAGCGCCACGCCAGCCTCGTACAAACCGCTCTCGCCGCCCTCGAAGAGGAAGAACAGGCCCGGTTCGCGGCCAAGACGGCAACCAGCCGCGCCCAGCAAGAAGAAGCCGAACGCAAGCGGACCAAGTACGCCGACCAGGCCATCTCCGCCAAGTACAGCCTCCGCCACCTCCGCCGCGAGCTTCGCGAGGAGGGCGCCACCCCACCCCGTCTGCCCCCCGCGCTGGGCGACGTCGACCCACCCGATGAAGAACCCAACACCACCCCGGAGGAACGCGTTTGAAAGGCTCCACCCACCGCCGCTGCTACTGCCGCGATCCCAAGACCGGCAAACCGCTCGGCAAGAAGTGCCCCCAGCTCTCCAGCCGCAAGCACGGCGCATACTCCATACGCCAGGAGCTCCCGCCCCACGAGGACGGCACCCGTCGCTCCTTCAGTCGCGCCGGCTACGACTCCCTGAAGGACGCTCAGGCGGACCTCGACCACGTCCGCTCCCTGCTCGCCCTGGCGGACAAGGACGACCCGGACAGCCTCCAGCGCCTCGTCGCGATGCTGGAGGAGGTCGCGGTCGAGAAGGCCCCGCTGCCGGCCATCGAGGAGACCCGACGCCGTCTGCGGGCCGGCCTGGCCCTCCGCGGCAGCCTCACCGTCGGCGAGTGGCTCGACCAGTGGTTCGCCGCGAAGAAGCGCCGCAAGACCACGCTCAACGGCTATGCCTCCCACATCCGCGTCCATCTGAAGCCCCGCATCGGGCACGTACGCCTCGACCGCCTCAACGTCGGCCACCTGGTGGAGATGTTCGACGCGATCGCCGACGAGAACGAGGTGATCGCGGCCGAGAACGAAGCCCGCCGTGAGCAGATCGCCCGCTGCAAGCCGAGCAAGCCCGGCCGCCCCGTCGGAGCCGAGCGGAAGCTGCTCGCGGCCGAACGGGCCAAGCTGGCGGAGATGAAGCCGTTCCGGAAGACAACCGGCCCGGCCAGTCGTCAGGCGATTCGCCGTACTCTCCGCGCGGCCCTCAACTCCGCGATCGCCCAGCAGCTGATCACCTTCAACCCGGCCTCCCACGTCGAGTTGGAGTCCGGCAGGCGCCCGAAGCCCCTCCTGTGGACGGATGAGCGGGTCCGGCGGTGGCGCGAAACGGGCGAGATGCCTGGCCCGGTCATGGTGTGGACCCCGCACCAGTTCGGCGCCTTCCTCGACGCCGCCGAGGGCGACCGCCTGTACGCGATCTTCCCTCTCATGGGCACGCGCGGCCTCCGGCGGGGCGAGGCGGTAGGCCAGGACTGGCACGAGATCGACCTCGACGCCGGCCTCATCACCCCCGCCAAGGAGATCGTGGTGGACGGCTGGGACCCTTACGAGTCCGAGCCGAAGACGGACGGCAGCGCGAACACGATCGCGCTCGACAGCGTGAACATCTCCGCCCTACGCGACCACAAGGCCCGCCAGGAGAAGGAGCGCGCCGAGTGGTCCACCGCCTGGCAGAACACCGGAAAGGTGTTCACCAAGGAGGACGGCTCCTGGCTCCACCCGGAGACGGTCTCGGAAGCGTTCCGCCGCATCCTCGCCACGACCGACCTGCCACCCATCACCCTGCGGGACCTTCGTCACGTCGCCGCGACCCTCACGCACGGAGGCGGCGGCGACATCCACACGGTGAAGGAGACCCTGCGCCACTCCACCATCACGCTGACCTCGGACACATACACGAGCCTGCTCCCTGAGCTGGACCGCGACATCGCCGAGAAGGCAGCGAAGCTGATCCCTCGATCGCGTCCGGCAGCTGCTGATCCGTCCGCCCAAGCAGCGTCCATTCCGCAGGCCACGAGCGCATCCGCTCACGCATCGCTCACGCAGTGGCTTCAAAACGAAGCAGCGCCCGACCCGACCGAAGCCGACTCAGGCGCTGCGTAGCAGGTCAGAGGGGGTTTCCCCTCCCCCGCATCGGTAGGCCCTGTGGGACTCGAACCCACAACCAATGGATTAAAAGTCCACTGCTCTGCCAATTGAGCTAAGGGCCCAGGCGGTGTTGCGTGAAGTTGCCTCCCCGAGCATAGCCGGACACGGCCGGGAGTCCGATCGGGTATCGGTGCCCCGGCCGCGTCGAAGGGCCGCAAAAAGGTCCGCCACAGAACAGAACGGGCGGAGGATCGGCGGAAGAACGGCGTAAGCGGACCGGATTGGCTGGTATGGAGCGCCCGCGCCCGCACCGAGCGCCCGTACTCGTATCGAGCGCCCGTATCCGCGCCGGGCGTCCGCATCCGGACCCGGCACCCGCATCCGTACCCGGCACCCGCACGCGTACCCGGCCCCCACACACGTATCGAGCGCACGGCCCATGTCGATCGGGTCCCTACGGATCAACCGGCTCCGGTGCCCCCTTCCGCGCCGCCTCCCGGGCCAGGGTCCGTTCATGTTCGGGGTTGAGGAACCAGTGGCGGGCGGAGGTGGTCCACCAGATCGCCGCGAAGCCGAGGACCACCAGGACGGCGATGGGGGCGTAGTTGAAGGTCTCCCAGGTCACGGGGGACAGCTGGGGCAGCATGAACAGGACGGTGATCGTGAGGACCCAGACCACCGAGACGACCCCGATCGTCCGTGACCAGCGGCCCAGGTGCCAGGGGCCGCGTTCGAAGGCGTCGCCCTTGCGGAGCCTCAGCAGGGTCGGGATGACGTAGGCGATGTAGAGGCCGATCACCGCGATCGATGTCACGGCCGCGTACGCGGTGAGATTGATCAGGTACGGGAGGCCGAGGACGAGCGCTCCGCCGGCCGCGAGCCACACCGCCGCGACGGGGGTGCGGGTGCGCGGGCTCACCGTGTGCCAGACGTTCGAGAACGGCAGGGCGCCGTCCCGCGAGAAGGCGTAGATCATGCGGCTGTTGGCGGTGACCGAGGCCATACCGCAGAACAGCTGCGCCCCGATGATGACGAGGAGGAGCAGTTTTCCGGCGGTCGCGCCCAGCGCGTCCATCAGGATCTGCGCCGGCGGCACCCCGGTCTTCGAGCCGAGGGCACCGTCGTACGACTGGATCGCGAAGGTGAAGCCCAGCAGGAGGACCAGACCCGCGACCCAGGAGGTCCAGATCGAGCGCACGATGCCCTTCGGGCCCGCCGTCGACGCGTCGTGCGTCTCCTCGGTCATATGGGCGGAGGCGTCGTACCCGGTGAAGGTGTACTGCGCCATCAGCAGGCCCAGCAGCACCACGTACACCCCGCTGCCCCAGCCTGTGTTGTTGACGAACTCGCCGAACACGAACGACGCCGACTGATGGCTGTCGGGGACGATCGCCAGCGCCCCGACGATCACCACGACGCCCACCACGTGCCACCACACGCTGATGCTGTTGAGGAGGCCGATGACGCGTACGCCGAACGTGTTCAGCAGGCCGTGCAGCAGCAGGATCGCCGCGAACAGCAGAACCGTCCGGCCGGGCGTCACCTCGAACCCGAATTCGAGGTTCAGATACGCGGCCAGGAACGACGCCGCGCCGAAGTCGATGCCGGCGGTCACCGCGACCTGCCCGAGCACGTTGAACCAGCCCGTGAACCACGCCCAGGCCGCCGCACTCCGCTCCGGCGCCAGCCGGTGCGCCCAGAAGTACAGCCCCGCCGAGGTCGGATACGCCGAGCAGATCTCGGCCATGGCCAGACCCACGAAGAGCGTCATCAGGCCGACCGCGACCCAGCCCCAGGTCATCACCGCCGGGCCGCCGGTGTTCATGCCGAACAGGTACAGCGTCATACAGCCGGACAGCACCGAGATGATCGTGAAGGACACCGCGTAGTTCGAGAACGCGGACATACGGCGCGCGAGGACCTGCGTGTAGCCCAGCTGGGCCAGCCGCTCCTCGTCCGACACCGGGACCGACACAGAGACCGGAGCCGAAGCCCCGGGCGCCCCACGGGCTATGTCGTCATCTGTCATGCCCCCAGCAATTCCCCCACCGGGCACGTGACATGCGCCACACCCTGGCCGAAAACCAACCAACGGCGCCCGCATGGCCTTGGGAAGCCGCGCAACCTCGGGAAGCCGTGCAAGAAGGGCCCGTACGACCGAAGTCGTACGGGCCCTTCCCTGTCAGCCGTTGTCAGCTGTCGTCAGCCATGGTCAGCCGTTGCGCTTCCAGCGCGGCTTGTCGTCGCGGCGGCCGAACGAGCCGGTGCCGGAGCCGGAGCCGGAGCCGCGGTGGTCGTCGCGACGGCCGTTCGGGCGCTCGTGGCCGCCGGAGCGGAAGCCCGGACGGTCACCCTGCCGGTCACGGTTGAACGGACGGTCGCTGCCGCGGTGACCGCCACGGTCGTCCCGGCGGTCGAAGGAACGGCCACCACGCTCGAACCCACGGCCACCCCGGTCGTCGCGACGCTCGAAGGAACGCCCACCACGGTCATCCCGACGCTCGAACCCACGGTCGTTGTCCCGACGGAAACCGCCACGGTCGTCCCGACGCTCACCCCGGTTGTCACGGTCGTCACGGCGGAAGCCCCCGCGGTCGTCGCGACGCTCGAAGGAACGCCCACCACGGTCGTCCCGACGCTCGAACCCACGGTCGTTGTCCCGACGGAAACCGCCACGGTCGTCCCGACGCTCACCCCGGTTGTCACGGTCGTCACGGCGGAAGCCCCCGCGGTCGTCGCGACGCTCGAAGGAACGCCCACCACGGTCATCCCGACGCTCGAAGCCACGGTCGTTGTCCCGACGGAACCCACCCCGGTCGCCCCGGTCACCGCGCTCACCACGGTCGTCCCGACGCTCACGGCGCTCGTACGACGACGACCGCCCGTACGACGACGAGGCCCCCGAACGCTCCTCGCGCTCGAACCTGCCGCCCCGCTCACCCCGGTCGAAGCGCTCGGACTTCTCGAACCGCTCGCTCTTCTCGACCATCTCGACGCTCTGAGGCCCCTGCTGCTGCGGCAAGGACACCTCGGAACCCGTCGAAGCCGGAACCGGCGAAACCGAAGCCTCGGCACCCTCGGCAGCGCCGCGCTCGTCCGCCTCGGCACCTACGGCCGCACCAGCGGTGGCCGTACCGACACCCGCACCCTCGGCCGTACGCTCCGCCGCAAGGGCCGCGACCGCCGCCACCGGGTCCTCGCCCCGCTCCCGGGCCGCGCGAGCGGTGAGCCGGTCGGCCTCGTCGCGAAGCTCGGCGGCACGACGGGTGGCCCGCTCCAACTGCTTGGTGAGGTGAGCGACTTCACGCTCGGCCTGCTGCGCGGCGTTGCCGGCGGACTCGGCCTGGACCTCGGTCATCGACCGGGCACCGGTGATCTCGACGACCTCGGGTTCGAAGGCCGTACCGCCCTGGATGATGTGGCGCGAGGCGTCGACACCCGCGTCCTCCATCAGCCGGAAGATCTGCCGACGCTGGTGCGGCAGCGACAGGGACACGACGGTGCCGGACCGCCCGGCACGAGCCGTACGCCCGGACCGGTGCAGGTAGTCCTTGTGATCACCGGCGGGGTCCACGTTCAGCACGAGATCGATGCCGTCGACGTGGATGCCGCGCGCGGCGACATCCGTCGCGACGAGCACGTTGACGTACCCGTCCTTGAAGTCGGCGAGGGTCCGGGTCCGGGCGCCCTGCGTCATACCGCCGTGCAGGGCGTCGGCGCGCACACCGGCGTCGCGCAGCTGCTCGGCGACGCGGTCGGCGCCCAGCTGGGTGCGGACGAAGATGATCGTGCGGCCCTTGCGGGAGGCGATCGCGGCCGTGACCGGCGCCTTGTCCTTGGGCTTCACGATCAGGATGTGGTGCGACATGGTCGTCACCGCGCCCTGCGCCGCGTCGACCTCGTGGACCTTGGGGTCGTTGAGGTACCGGTCGACGAGGGTCTTGATCTCGTTCTCCATCGTCGCGGAGAACAGCATCCGCTGACCGCCCGCCGGGACCTGGTCGAGCAGCTCGGTCACCTCGGGCAGGAAGCCCAGGTCCGACATCTGGTCGGCCTCGTCGAGCACGGTGATCTGGACGTTCTCCAGCGAGCAGGCACCGCGGTTGATGATGTCGCGCAGCCGCCCCGGGGTGGCGACCAGAATGTCCACCCCCCGCTCCAGGGCGTAGATCTGGTTGCCCATGGAGGTACCGCCGCAGACGACCTTCATCTTCAGCCCGAGGACGTCCCCGTACGGCTGCAGCGCGTCCGCGACCTGCATGGCGAGCTCACGGGTCGGCGTGAGGATGACCGCGCGCGGCTTCTTCTTCTCGGTGTGGCCGCCGGCCAGCGTGGCCAGGGTCGGCAGACCGAACGACAGCGTCTTGCCGGAGCCGGTACGGCCGCGCCCCAGGATGTCCTTGCCCGCCAGCGCGTCCGGGATGGTCGCGGCCTGGATCGGGAAGGGCACGGTCACGCCGTTCTGCGCGAGCTTGCGCACGACGCCCTCGGGGAGGCCGAGGTCCGCGAAGGTGACCTCGGGGGAGCCGGCCTCGTCCGTGTTCTCGGGCACGACGACGTGATCAGTAGTGGAAATGGACATGCGTATGCGAAACCTTCCGGAGTCTCGTCGGCACGCGCCCGTCAACTCCGTGATTCGCACACGACCGCCTCTATGCGGTCCGCCACGGCAAGGGAGAGTACGCGCCACACGGCGCGCTCTGTGATGGCGCCGGGCAAATGGGATCAAACGATCTACCACCATACGCACCCACCACCCCCCAAGGCAAACCGAGCCCATAATCGCAGGTCAGCCACGCCCTTGAACGGCCGCAGGACAAAAGGGCCGCAGGACAAAAGGGCCGCAGGCCGAAAGGGGCGCGGGGCTGTGTCGATGTGCGGCTCCGCCGCGACCTGCCACAACAAACCCGCATCCGCCGAACCGCAGTACCCCCCACCCCGTAGGCGACCGGCCCCCCGCCGGAGGCCTACGCCGCCTCCCCCGCCTCAGGCGCCGGCTCCCGCTCGACCAACTGGGCCCCTTGCTCATGCGCGGAGGACGACGGCTCGGCCGACGGCTCCGGCGACGCCGGCGGCTCCGGCTCGGGGGACTCCGGCTCCGGCTGAGGCGGCGTCGGCGTGGGCGTGGACGTCGGTTCCCCCTTCGTCGGCTCGGGACGCTCCGGCGGCTTCCCCTTGCCGTCGCCCTTCCCACCCTTCGGCGGCGTCGCCTTCCCGGACGGCTTCGCGCGCTTGGAGGCCGACGCCGAAGGAGAGGCCGACGGGGACGCGGAAGAGTCCGGCGAGGCGGAGGGGTTCCGCTTGCCGCGCCCGGCCTGGTACCCCGTACCGCCCCCGCCCGTCACCGCGGAACCCCCGTCCGGCTTCTCACCACCGCTCTGCCCGACGGACGGCGAGGGCCCGGGCTCCTGCCCGTCGTCCCCGACGCTCATACAGCCGGTGGCCGCGGCGACGGCCATGACCGTGGCGGCCAGACGGACAGATACGTTCAAGGCGCGCACGGGCAGCCACCTCCGAGGGGGCGGAAAGAGCAGTCCCCCTCCCCAACTCCCGCCGCCCGCAAGAGGACACGCCGCACTCCCCGACACCGAGCCGGACAACACCCCCAAGGGGTGCGGGACCGTATCGATGTGCGACTCCGCCGCGATGTCGGGTCCCCCGCTCATCGGGCCCCTCCCGCCCGAGCGAGGTCGAAGGTGAGGGAGCGACAGGCCGCAACGAATCCGCGGCCCGAAGACGCCGCCCCCTACGGCGCCACCGAACGGCTATCCGTACCCGAGCGCATGCAACCGAGCGTCATCGATCCCGAAGTGATGCGCGATCTCATGCACCACGGTCACCTCCGTCTCCGCGACCACGTCCTCCCGGCTCTCGCACATCCGCAACGTCGGCCCCCGGTAGATCGTGATCCGATCCGGCAGCACCCCCGCGTACCACTCCCCGCGATCCGTGAGCGGAGTCCCCTCGTACAGCCCGAGAAGCTCGGGGTCGTCGGCGGGCGGCTCGTCCTCGACGAACACCGCCACGTTGTCCATCAGCCGTGTCAGCTCCGGCGGAATCCGGTCCAACGCCTCGGCGACCAGTTCCTCGAACTCCTCGCGCGTCATCTCCAGCACACGGCCATTGTCATGCACGACACGCGTGTACGGAGAGATCCCCGACACCCCCATCCGCCCCCGCCCGTCCCCGACGTCCGCCCTTCCCCCGCCCCACGATCCGCCGCATATCCGCCCCCACCCCTGGGCATACGGGACCAATGGCCCGCGTCCCCGCCGCACTCGCCACCCTGGCCCGCCGCTCCCGCTCCCACTCCCGCAGTACGCACCCCACCGCCGAGTTGGTCCCCCGCCGCCGCCCCTGGGCCCGCGCCCTGGGCCTGGTGGCGGTCGTGCTGATCGGCGCCTGGCTGGGTCTGCTGATCGTGGGCAACGTACGTACGCCGGTCGGCCCCGTGAACACGACGATGACCCTCCGCCCGTCCCTGACCGGCGGCACGAAGATCAACGTCTCACCGCTCGGCGCCCTGGAGCTGCAGAGCCACAACGCCCCCGTACGCCTGGACGTGAACGTCGACCAGCTCGACCCGGAGCGCGCGCAGGCCCTGGTCGACCACCCGGAGCGGCTCTCCGGTCTGCAGGACGAGATCGCGTCCGACGTACGCCGCGGCACCCTGGACCTGGCCGTACGCTCCGGCGTCGCCGTCGTCTCCGGGGCCACCGCCCTCGGTCTGGCCGTCTACCGCCGCCCCCGTCGCGCCCTCGCCGCCGGCGGCCTGGCCCTGACGCTGCTGGCCGCCTCCGGGGGCACCGCCGCCGCCACCTGGAACCCCAACTCTGTCCTGGAGCCGAAGTTCTCGGGGCTGCTCTCCTCCGCGCCCTCCCTCGTCGGCAACGCGCGCAGCATCGTCACCGAGTTCGACGTCTACCAGAAGGAGCTGGCGCGCCTGGTGACGAACGTGACCAAGCTGTACGACGTCACGTCCACGCTCCCCGCGTACCAGCCGGACCCCACCACCATCCGCGTCCTGCATGTCTCCGACATCCACCTCAACCCGGCGAGCTGGAAGATCATCTCCTCGCTGGTGGAGCAGTACGAGATCAACGTCATCGTCGACTCCGGCGACACCATGGACCACGGCACCGCCGCCGAGAACGCCTTCCTCGACCCGATCGCCGACCTCGGGGCGCCGTACGTCTGGGTGCGCGGCAACCACGACTCGCGGGAGACCCAGCGGTATCTGGAGGGCCTGGACAACACCTACGTCCTCGACGAGGGGAAGACGGTGAACGTCGGCGGGCTGCGCTTCGCGGGGATGGGCGACCCGCAGTTCACGCCGGACCGCTCGACCGACAAGTCGGGCCTGCCCTCGGAGGAGGTGGCAGGGAAGCGGCTGGCCGAGGCCCTGCGCGCCCAGAAGGCGGCCGGCACGCCCGTGGACATCGCGATCGCCCACAACCCGGACGCCGCCCGCGAGACCGACGGCGAGGTACCCCTCCCTCGTCCTCGCCGGGCACCTCCATCACCCCGAGATGGAGGTCCTGGACCGGGGTACCCGCCTCCGTATCGAGGGCTCGACCGGCGGCAGCGGCCTACGCGCCCTGGAAGGCGAGTACCCCGACCCCATCGAGGCCTCGGTCCTCTACCTCGACAGCGACACCCACCGGCTCCAGGCCTGGGACGAGATCAAGCTCGGCGGCCTGGGCCTGACGACGGCCGAGGTCAGCCGTCACCTCCCGAAGGAGAACCAGCCAGGAGCCGAGCCGACGGACGAACCGGGAACCGGCGAATCCCCCAGCCCCACCGACAGCTCGCCCACTCCCACCGGCAGCTCGCCCACAGCCACCGACCGCTCCCCCCGCCCCACGAACCGCTCCCCCAGCCCTGGGGAAGCCACGCCCTGATCAGCCATTACGGCATCCGCAGAAACCGTTTTGGCGATACCTCCCGCCATCCCATATGCTTCTCACGTCCCCGACGCGCTGACGAAGCGCCCAGGCGGGCCGATAGCCCTCATCGTCTAGCGGCCTAGGACGCCGCCCTTTCAAGGCGGTAGCACGGGTTCGAATCCCGTTGGGGGCACGCAAGAACATGTGCGACACTGTCGTACGTCTCTTGGTCCTGTGGAGCAGTTTGGAGTGCTCGCCACCCTGTCAAGGTGGAGGCCGCGGGTTCAAATCCCGTCAGGACCGCTGGTGTTTCACGTGAAACATCACGGCTGGGTAGCTCAGTTGGTACGAGCGTCCGCCTGAAAAGCGGAAGGTCGCCGGTTCGACCCCGGCCCCAGCCACACCGCACGAAAACCCCCTCCGTTCACTCGGAGGGGGTTTTCGTCGCTCACAGCGACCCGGGGCCGATGTGCGCCGAGGTCGCTCACAGAGAGCCATGTCTCTAGCCATGTCTCTGACGGGGAACCAAGGGGGGTTTCTTGAGACGCATCACCAGGGGACTTGTGACGGCCGGTGCCGTTCTGTTCTCCACTTTCGCGATACCCGGCACGGCGCAGGCCGCCGCTCCGGTCGTCAAGGAGGCGTCCAGCGGCTCGGCCGACTGGTCGGTCATCGACGTACGCCTCAACCATGGCAGCGCGGTCGGCGAGGACGTCGCCAAGATCACCGCGAAGCTTCGTCCGCTCGGCAGTTCCGAGTCGGACGCCCCGGTGGCCACGATCACCGACTTCTCCCAGACGTACTGGGTCAGCTCCTGGGAGGGCGTCTGGTCCTCCCCGCCCGTCCATCTGGACTCCCTCGGCGAGTACACGATCGACGTCGAGGCCACGACCAGTGCGGGCGAGACCACCGTCCAGCAGAACGCGGGTGTGCTGCGCTACGAGAAGCAGCCCGTGATCACGGACTTCTCCGTCACACCGACCGAGCCGAACATCGACGACAAGCTCGTCACGGCCAATGGTGATCTGCTCCTCCGTGACCCCAGCAGCCGGGCGACCGAGCCGATGGCGGGCGCCTCCGTGGACGTCGACCTGGGCTCGTCGGTCTCGGCGACCGTCACCACGGACGACAAGGGCCACTTCTCCCTCGCCCGTGAGGTGAGCCAGGGCGGCTGGGCCCGGGCCGAGTACCGCAGCGATCTGGGCTACGCCACGGTCCCGTGGGTCGACATCAAGCCCAAGGCCGCGCCGACCCGCTTCCTGCTCGACAAGAGCAGCTTCCACATCACGGCCGGCGCCGAGATGAAGGTCACCGGCACGCTTCAGTACCAGAGCGGCACGGTGTGGAAGCCGCTGGCCGGTATCCCGCTGGAGCTGGACTACAAGAACAGCCACATCACGGACGCGGCCGAGTCGACCACGGACGCGAACGGCCGCTTCAGCTTCGTCAAGCGTCCGTATGGCGACGACACGTACGAGGTGGCCTTCCCGCCCTATCCGTACAACCCGTGGATCCAGCGGACCGCGACCGCCGACGTGAACGTCAAGGTCACCTCGACGACGAAGTTCACCGAGTTCACGGCCTCGATCGACGAACTGGCCCGACTCGACTTCACCGGCCGCCTCGGTCTGCTCGGGGACTACAACAGCGACCGCATCAAGGTCGACATCCAGTACTCCGCCAACGGCAAGACCGGCTGGAGCACCAAGAAGACCGTGAAGACCGGCTTCGACGAGCAGTTCATCGTCGAGGGCCTCCAAGGCAACGCGGACGGCTACTGGCGGCTGCGGTACGCCGGCTCCACCACCAAGGACATCAAGGGCACCACCAGCAAGGCCGTCCGCAAGGTCCGGGCGCTCACCCGGGTCAAGGGAGCGAACGCCTCCCCCGAGCCGGTCCGCAAGGGCCGGACGCTCACCGTGAAGGGCGTCCTCCAGGAGGCGAAGCCCGCGAGCACGGTGGGCTGGACGAGTTGGAAGGCGTACGGCTCCAAGAAGGTCCAGATCCTCTTCCGGCCCAAGGGCAAGAAGACCTGGTACCTGATGGGCACCGTCAAGACGAAGGCGAACGGCTCCTTCAGCAAGGGCTTCAAGGCCCAACTGGACGGCACCTGGGTGCCCGTCTTCCTGGAGCCCGACAGCAAGCACTTCGCGGGCGCCGGCGCGGAGGACTACGTCGACGTGCGGTGACGTACGCGACAGAACACGGCTCGGTGTGCGGTGACGCACACGACACCCGGTGGGCGAGGGGCGGACGCAAAAGCGTTCGCCCCTCGTTTCGTCGAGGTGAGATCCTGGGTCGCGTATGTCTACGCCACCTGCCCCCGCCTTCGGCGCCCTCGCCCCCCGCCTGGCCGAGCTGTCCCTGCGCGACGCGCACCGGCTCGGACGCAGGCTCGAAGGCGCACGCAAGATCCGTAAGCCCGAGGCCCGGGCCGCCGTGCTCGCCGAGATCGAGGCGGAGGTCGCCAAGGGCGAGGCCCGTATGGCCGAGCGCGCGGCGCGCGTACCGGCCATCACGTACCCCGAGCAGCTGCCCGTCAGCCAGAAGAAGGACGACATCGCGGACGCCATCCGCGACCACCAGGTCGTCATCGTCGCGGGCGAGACCGGCTCCGGTAAGACCACGCAGATCCCGAAGATCTGTATGGAGCTGGGGCGTGGCGTACGCGGCATGATCGGCCACACGCAGCCGAGGAGAATCGCCGCCCGTACGGTCGCCGAGCGCGTCGCGGAGGAACTGGACACGCCCCTCGGTGAGGCCGTCGGCTGGAAGGTCCGGTTCACCGACCAGGTCGACCCGGACGCCACCTTCGTCAAGCTGATGACGGACGGCATCCTACTCGCCGAGATCCAGACGGACCGCGAGCTGCGCGCGTACGACACGATCATCATCGACGAGGCCCACGAGCGGTCCCTCAACATCGACTTCCTGCTGGGCTATCTGGCCCAGCTGCTGCCCAAACGCCCGGATCTGAAGGTCGTCATCACCTCCGCGACCATCGACCCCGAGCGCTTCTCCCGCCACTTCGGCGACGCCCCGATCGTCGAGGTCAGCGGCCGTACGTATCCGGTCGAGGTGCGCTATCGCCCGCTCCTCGAAGAGGACTCCGACGACGCCGACCGCGACCAGATCACCGCGATCTGCGATGCCGTCGAGGAGCTGATGGCGGAGGGCAAGGGCGACATCCTCGTCTTCCTCTCGGGGGAGCGGGAGATCCGCGACACCGCCGACGCCCTGATCAGGAAGCAGTACCGCTTCACCGAAGTACTGCCCCTCTACGCCCGGCTCTCGCACGCCGAGCAGCACCGCGTCTTCCAGCCGCACACCGGCCGCAGGATCGTGCTCGCCACGAACGTCGCCGAGACCTCGCTGACCGTCCCGGGCATCAAGTACGTCATCGACCCGGGCTTCGCCCGCATCTCCCGCTACAGCCACCGCACCAAGGTCCAGCGGCTGCCGATCGAGCCGATCTCCCAGGCCAGCGCCAACCAGCGCAAGGGTCGCTGCGGCCGTACGTCCGACGGTGTCTGCATCCGCCTGTACTCCGAGGAAGACTTCGACGCCCGCCCGGAGTTCACGGACGCCGAGATCCTGCGGACGAACCTGGCCAGCGTCATCCTCCAGATGACCGCGGCCGGCCTCGGCGACATCGAGAAGTTCCCCTTCATCGACCCGCCGGACCACCGCAACATCCGCGACGGCGTCCAGCTCCTCCAGGAACTCGGCGCGCTGGACCCGGCCCAGAAGGACGTACGCAAGCGTCTGACCCCGATGGGCCGCAAGCTCGCCCAGCTGCCCGTCGACCCCCGCCTCGCCCGTATGGTCGTGGAGGCCGACAAGAACGGCTGTGCCCGCGAGGTCATGGTGATCGCCGCCGCACTCTCCATCCAGGACCCGCGCGAGCGCCCCGTCGACAAGCAGACCCAGGCCGACCAGCAGCACGCGCGCTTCAGGGACGAGTCCTCCGACTTCCTCGCCTTCCTCAACCTCTGGCGGTACATCCGCGAGCAGCAGAAGGAACGCGGCTCGTCGTCCTTCCGCCGGATGTGCAAGCAGGAGTACCTCAACTTCCTGCGCATTCGCGAATGGCAGGACATCTACAGCCAACTGCGCACGGTCGCCAAGCAGATGGGCATCCATCTGAACGAGGACGACGCCCCCGAGCAGCACGTCCATGTCTCGTTGCTGGCCGGCCTGCTGTCCCACATCGGCATGAAGGACGTGAAGGAGGGCGCGAAGAACGAGTATCTGGGAGCGCGGAACGCCAAGTTCGCGATCTTCCCGGGCTCGTCCCTCTTCAAGAAGCCCCCGCGTTTCGTGATGTCGGCGGAGCTGGTCGAGACGTCCCGCCTCTGGGCCCGCGTCAACGCCAGGATCGAGCCCGAGTGGGTCGAGCCGCTGGCCGAGCATCTGCTCAAGCGGACCTACAGCGAACCGCACTGGGAGAAGGACCAGGCGGCCGTGATGGCGTACGAGAAGGTCACGCTGTACGGCGTACCGATCGTCGCCCAGCGGAAGGTCAACTACGGCCGTATCGACCCGGAGGCCAGCCGCGAGCTTTTCATCCGCAACGCGCTCGTCGAGGGCGACTGGCGTACGCACCACAAGTTCTTCGCCGACAACCGCAAACTCCTCAGCGAGGTCGAGGAGCTGGAGCACCGGGCGCGGCGCCGGGACATCGTGGTCGACGACGACACGCTGTTCGACTTCTACGACCAGCGGGTCCCCGACCACGTCGTCTCCGGCGCCCACTTCGACTCCTGGTGGAAGCGCAAGCGGCATGAACAGCCCGACTTCCTGGACTTCGAGCGGGAGATGCTCATCCGGGAGTCGGCGGAAGCGGTCACGAAGGCCGACTATCCCGACTCGTGGCGGCAGGGGCAGCTGAAGTTCCGTGTCACGTACCAGTTCGAGCCGGGCGCGGACGCGGACGGTGTCACGGTCCATGTTCCGCTCCAGGTCCTCAACCAGGTCACGGACGAGGGCTTCGACTGGCAGATCCCGGGCCTGCGGGAAGAGGTCGTGACCGAGCTGATCCGGTCCCTCCCGAAGCCGATCCGCCGCAACTACGTACCGGCGCCGAACTTCGCCAAGCGGTTCCTGGACCAGGCGGTCCCCTTGCAGGAGCCGCTGACCGTCACCCTCGCCCGTGAGCTGAAGCGCATGGTGGGTGTGCCGGTGGCGCCCGAGGATTTCGACTGGTCCCGGGTCCCCGACCACCTGAAGATCACCTTCCGGATCGTCGACGAACGACGCCGGAAGCTGGCCGAGGACAAGGACCTGGAGTCGCTGCGGCTGCAGTTGAAGCCGAAGGCCCGCAAGGCCCTCTCGCAGGCCGCGGCTGCGACCGCCGAACGCCAGGGTGGTGAGTCCCTGGAGCGGACGGGTCTGACTGACTGGACGATCGGCTCCCTCACCCGTGTCTTCGAGACCCGTCGCGCCGGCCAGCCGGTGAAGGCGTACCCGGCGCTCGTCGACGACGGCGACACCGTCTCCGTACGTCTCTTCGACACGGAGGCGGAGCAGGCCGAGGCCATGTGGAAGGGCACGCGGAGGCTCATCCTCCGCAACATCCCTGTCAACCCTGCGAAGTTCGCTTCCGAAAAACTGACGAACGCGCAGAAGCTGGCGCTGTCGGCGAATCCACATGGTTCGATCCAGGCTCTGTTCGACGACTGCGCGATGGCCGCGGCCGACAAGCTGATCGCCGACTTCGGCGGGCCGGCGTGGGACGAGGAGTCGCACCGGAAGCTGTACGACAAGGTGCGGGCGGAGATCGTCGACACGACGGTTCGTACGGTCGGGCAGGTGCAGCAGGTGCTCGCCGCGTGGCAGGCCTGTGAGCGCCGGCTGAAGTCCACCCGGAGTCCCGCGCTGCTGGCCAACCTCGCGGATGTACGGGCGCAGCTGAACGACCTCGTGAAGCCGGGGTTCGTGACGGAGGCGGGGTTGCGGCGGCTGCCGGATCTGATGCGGTATCTGGTGGCGGCGGATCGGCGGCTGCAGCAGATGCCTACGGGGGTGCAGCGGGACACGTCCCGGATGGAGAAGGTCCATGAGATGCGGGACGAGTATGCGTGGCTGTTGGAGCAGTTGCCGCAGGGGCGGCCGGTGCCGGCCGCTGTGCTGGACATTCGCTGGATGATCGAGGAGCTGCGGGTCAGTTACTTCGCGCATGCGTTGGGGACGGCGTATCCCGTTTCCGACAAGCGGATCGTCAAGGCGATCGATGCGTTGGCGCCGTAGGTGACGTGGGCGTTGATGCCGTGGTGCCGTAGGCGTTGATGCCGTGGCGGTGGCCGGTAACGGTGTCTGTACGCTGGGTGAGTTCGACCCGGGGGTCTCGCTCCTGTACAGTCTCTTCTCGCAGGCCAGCGCGGGGATACCGCGCCGGTCGCGACATCTGGTCCTGTGGAGCAGTTTGGAGTGCTCGCCACCCTGTCAAGGTGGAGGCCGCGGGTTCAAATCCCGTCAGGACCGCAGTGGACGAAGAG
>NZ_AEJC01000502.1 GCF_000317595.1 Streptomyces ipomoeae 91-03
CAGCCCCCACTCACCCGCACCCAAAAAACAACCCCGCCCGCCAAACCTCCGGAGGACCCCGTGCCCGAGCTTCCCGAGGTCGAAGTCGTACGGCGGGGACTGGAGCGGTGGGTGGCCCACCGGACGGTCGCCGATGTGGAGGTCCTGCACCCACGGGCGATCCGGCGGCATCTCGCCGGACCGGACGACTTCGCGCACCGACTCAAGGGGCACCGCATCGGTGAACCGAGCCGGCGCGGCAAATACCTGTGGCTGCCGGTGGAGGACAGCGGGATCGCCGTGCTCGCCCACCTCGGGATGAGCGGTCAGCTGCTCGTTCAGCCGCACGACGCGGCCGACGAGAAGCACCTCCGGATCCGCGTACGGTTCGCGGACGGCCTGGGCACCGAACTCCGCTTCGTCGACCAACGCACCTTCGGCGGGCTGTCGTTGCACGACACCGGCCCCGACGGGCTGCCGGACGTCATCGCCCACATCGCACGCGACCCCCTGGACGCGCTGTTCGAGGCCGAGGCCTTCCACCAAGCGCTGCGGCGGAAGCGTACGACCATCAAACGGGCCCTGCTCGACCAGTCGTTGATCAGCGGAGTCGGCAACATCTACGCGGACGAGGCGCTTTGGCGCGCGCGAATCCACTACGAGCGGCCGACCGCCGGCTTCACACGCCCCCGCACCACCGAACTCCTGGGCCATATACGGGATGTGATGAACGCGGCCCTGGCGGTGGGCGGCACCAGCTTCGACAGCCTGTACGTCAACGTCAATGGCGAGTCGGGGTACTTCGACCGGTCGCTGGACGCGTACGGCCGTGAGGGGCTGCCCTGTCGGCGCTGTGCCACGCCGATGCGGCGGCGGCCCTGGATGAACCGGTCCAGCTACTACTGCCCGAAGTGTCAGCGGGCGCCGCGCGCCTCGTCGTAGTTTCGGCGTGCCCGGAGCACGTCCTCCATGCGGTCCTCAAGGCAGGTGATGAGGGCCAGCAGGCGCTCGGAGACCTCGCGGCCGAGCGGGGTGAGCGTGTAGTCCACGCGGGGCGGGTTGGTGGGCTGGGCCTCGCGGTGGACCAGACCGTCACGCTCCAGGGCGTGCAGGGTCTGGGAGAGCATCTTCTCGCTGACGCCGTCCACACGCCGACGCAGCTCGTTGAAGCGGAGCGTGCCGTCGTGCAGCGCGCAGAGCGTGAGGCCGCCCCAGCGGCCGGTCACATGCTCCAGGGTGCCCCGCGACGGACAGTTCCTGGCGAACACGTCGAAGGCCAGCTCGTCGACGTTCAGGCCGCCCACGTCCGCGGCGGCCTGCGCGGGCGTCACTGCGGGCTGCGCGGCTGTTTCCATACGTCGAGGATACTCCCGCACAGCACTAACCAAAAGGTTGCACTAACTTCTGGTTAGCTTCGCCGACTGTCGAGTCGCCTTCGGACCGGCTGGCGCAGGCCGCCGTCTAGTACCCGAAGTCCTGGGTCCACCAAGGGCCACCGTCGCCCAGGTGCACACCGACGCCGAGGGTCTTGAAGTCGCAGTTCAGGATGTTCGCGCGGTGGCCGGGGCTGTTCATCCAGGCCTCCATGACCGCCTCGGCGGTGGCCTGACCGCGGGCGATGTTCTCGCCGCCGAGGCCGGTGATGCCGAGGGCGGCGGCGCGGTCCCAGGGGTCCTCGCCGTCCGGGTTGGTGTGATCGAAGAAGCCCCGCGCGGCCATGTCCTCGCTGAACGCCTCCGCCAGCTTCGCCAGCCCGCTGTCCGCCGCGACCGGGTTGCAGCCCGCCTTGGCCCGCTCCTCGTTGACCAGCAGGAGTACCGCGGCCTCGGCCTGGGTCTCCGCGGAGACGTCCACCGGGGTGGTGGTCTGCTTCTCCTTGGTGGGCTTGGGGTTCGGCTTCTTGGTCTTCTGGGAGCCGGAGGCCTTGTCCGGCTTCTTGGTGGGCTTCTTGGACGGCGTCTTCGACTCGGACGGGCTGGTCGACGGCGACGCCTCGCGCCGGGAGTCACGACTGGTGGACTCGTCCTCGCGCTGCTGCTGCGCGGCGCCGTCCGTGCCGCCCTGCGGGCTCGCCGCCGCCGTCGGGGACCCGGCCGGTACCACCGTCTCGGAGCTGCTGCCGCCGCTGACCGTGTACTTGTCGCCGCCCGGCAGCACTCCGGTCGCCACCGCGACGGTGCCGATGGCCACGGCCGCGGAGACGCCGAGCAGACCGGTCTTCACGGGCGTCACGACCTTCTTCTTGCGGCGCCGTGAACCGCCGCCACGTGCCGCCGCCCGGGCGTCGGCCTCCAGAACTGCGGCGAACCCGTAGAGGTTCTCCGGGCCGTAGTGCGGCTCCGGACCGGAGCCGGTATCCGTGACCCCGGTGGCGCGGCCCGTGGCGGCGCGGCCGGCGGCGGAGCGTCGGTGGCGTCCCATGTCCTGGCCTTCCTCGTCCTTGCGGTGTCCTGCGGTCAACGTTGGTGATGTTGTCAACGTTGTGATCGTCGTCTTCACGAATCTCACACGAAGGAGTGAGTTTCATATGAGATTCATTGGGTGGGGACGGTACAGCATGGCGCCAGGGGAGGGAGAGACCGGAGAGACATTGGCCCGTTAGCGTGCACTCATGAGCGAGGATGTACGGCTGGTCGTCTGGGTGCGCGGACGGGTACAAGGGGTGGGTTTCCGCTGGTTCACGCGGGCCAGGGCGCTGGAGATCGGCGGCCTGAGTGGTTTTGCTCTCAATTTGGCAGACGGACGGGTGCAGGTGGTCGCAGAGGGTGCCCGGGAGGCGTGTCAAGGGCTGTTGGAGTGGCTCCAGAGTGACGACACGCCCGGGCGCGTGGACGGTGTCACCGAGATCTGGGACACACCCCGAGGCGGTTACGACGGCTTCGCCGTCCGCTGACACGCTCCGTCGAGCGGAGCTGTCGCGAGCGGAGGGGTGAGCCACCGGCATATGCCAGCAGCATGCACAAATCAGAAACGTGCTGGTGGTTGCCAAGAACGGCCCCACGTGGCAGGCTCCGCCAAGAGGATGATCCCCTCGCTCCGCCCGCCGGAAGAGGTCCCGGAAACACCGCAGCGCCGCCCCTCGGGGGCCGCGCGACACCGGGCTGCCCACCGATACGGGGCGTGATCGTGTTGACCGTCAAACTTTTTGGTGAGACGCTGAAAGCCCCGCGCACCTTAGCTGTTTGGCATGGATGAACGGCAGCGCCAACTCAACAGTGCCAAGCACCGCGGGTGCGATTCCCTCACGACCCACACCGCTTCGGTCGGTCACTCAGTGTGGAGGACCATCCATCATGGCAAAGGCGCTTCTCGGTTACGTCGGCGGCTCCGACCCGCGACTCCTCGCCGAGATGCGACGGCTCCAGCAGCGCGTCCAGGACCTGGAATCCGAGCTCGTACGGATCCAGGCCGAGAACGACGCGTTGACGGCTGCCGCTTCTCACGACTCGCTTATGGAGAGCATCGACGCACACCAGGCGGAGCCTGCGCTCACCTGATCACTGCATCGCAACATGACAGCAGTGGTTGGCTGCCCGTATCAACCGCTAAGTTGTCAGATCTGCAAGGGACGCCTTCCCAAGGCGTCCCTTTCTCTTTGCCTCTCCTCGCACCGGCGTTCCGTCCGCCGACGCTTCCTCCCCCGTCGTCTCCGCGGCTTCTTCCCCCGCTTGTCTCCGCGCGCTCACACTCTTTAACGTTTGGTGTGCCCTGCACGTTCATGTGTGAAACCGCGCGTTCATGGAGTGGGACAAGGCCGGAAGGTAGAGTCCAGCGGCGTGCACCTCAAGGCCCTGACCCTCCGCGGGTTCAAATCGTTCGCCTCGGCGACCACGCTGCGGTTCGAACCGGGCATCACGTGCGTCGTCGGTCCGAACGGCTCGGGCAAGTCCAATGTCGTGGACGCGCTCAGCTGGGTCATGGGCGAACAGGGCGCCAAGTCGCTGCGCGGCGGCAAGATGGAGGACGTCATCTTCGCCGGCACCACCGGTCGCCCCCCGCTGGGCCGCGCCGAGGTGTCCCTCACCATCGACAACTCCGACGGGGCCCTGCCCATCGAGTACGCCGAGGTCACCATCACGCGGATCATGTTCCGCAACGGCGGCAGCGAGTACCAGATCAACGGTGACACCTGCCGGCTCCTCGACATCCAGGAACTGCTCTCCGACTCCGGCATCGGCCGCGAGATGCACGTCATCGTCGGCCAGGGCCAGCTCGACTCCGTCCTCCACGCCGACCCCATGGGCCGCCGCGCCTTCATCGAAGAGGCAGCCGGCGTCCTCAAGCACCGCAAACGCAAGGAGAAGGCGCTCAGGAAGCTGGACGCCATGCAGGCCAACCTCGCCCGCGTCCAGGACCTCACCGACGAACTCCGCCGCCAGCTCAAACCCCTCGGCCGCCAGGCCGCCGTCGCCCGCCGGGCCGCCGTCATCCAGGCCGACCTCCGCGACGCCCGCCTCCGCCTCCTCGCCGACGACCTCGTACGACTGCGCCAGGCGCTCCGGAACGAGATCGCCGACGAGGCCGCGCTGAAGCAGCGCAAGGAAGCCGCCGAGACCGAGCTGAAGAAGGCGCTCCAACGGGAGGCGCTCCTGGAGGACGAGGTCCGCCGGCTCACCCCGCGCCTCCAACGGGCCCAGGAGACCTGGTACGAGCTGTCGCAGCTCGCCGAACGGGTGCGCGGCACGATCTCCCTCGCCGACGCCCGGGTCAAGAGCGCCACCTCCGCGCCGCCCGAGGAACGCCGGGGCCGCGACCCCGAGGACATGGAGCGCGAGGCCGCCCGCATCCGCGAACAGGAGGCCGAACTCGAAGCGGCCCTCGAAGCCGCCGAGCGCGCCCTGGAGGACACCGTCGCGCACCGCGCCGAACTGGAGCGCGAGCTGGTGATCGAGGAACGCCGGCTGAAGGATGTCGCCCGCTCCATCGCCGACCGCCGCGAGAGCCTCGCCCGCCTCAATGGCCAGGTCAACGCCGCCCGCTCCCGCGCCGCCTCCGCCCAGGCCGAGATCGACCGCCTCGCCGCCGCCCGCGACGAGGCACAGGAACGCGCCGTCACCGCCCAGGAGGAGTACGAGGCGCTCAAGGCCGAGGTCGACGGCCTCGACGCCGACGACACCGAACTGGCCGAACAGCACGACGCCGCCAAGCGCGCCCTCGCCGAGGCCGAGTCCGCCCTGAGCGCCGCCCGCGAGGCCACCACCGCCGCCGAACGTCGCCGCGCCGCCACCCAGGCCCGCCACGAAGCCCTCGCCCTGGGCCTGCGCCGCAAGGACGGCACGGGCTCGCTGCTCGCCGCGAAGGACCGTCTCGGCGGACTGCTGGGACCGGCCGCGGAACTGCTGACGGTGACCCAGGGCTACGAGGTAGCCCTGGCCGCAGCCTTCGGCGCGGCGGCGGACGCCATCGCGGTCACGACTCCCGCCTCGGCCGTCGAGGCCATCCGCCTGCTCCGCAAGCAGGACGCGGGACGCGCGGCACTGCTGCTGGCGGGGGCGCCGGATGACCCCACAACCGCGCCCCAAAGGGGCGCGGGGCTGTGTTCGACATGCGGCTGCCCCCGCGTGGGCGCGAGCGACCACGACGAACCCGCAGACGAGCGACGACCTCTCCCGGCCCACCAAGCGGAGCACTTCGCCGCCGACCTCGTCCGCGGCCCCGCCGAACTCATGCCCGCCGTACGCCGGCTGCTGCGCGGCATCGTCGTCGTGGGCACCCTCGAAGACGCCGAGGACCTCGTCTACGCCCGCCCCGACCTCACCGCCGTCACCGCCGAGGGCGATGTGCTCGGGGCGCACTTCGCGCACGGCGGCTCAGCGGGGGCGCCCAGCCTGCTGGAGGTGCAGGCGTCCGTCGACGAGGCGGCGGCCGAGCTGGAGGAACTGGCCGTACGGTGCGAGGAGTTGGCCGAGGTCCAGCAGGCCGCGGTCGAGCTGCGCCGGGAACGGGCCGGGATCGTGGAGGAGCTGGGGGAGCGGCGCCGGGCGGCCGAGCGGGAGAAGTCGGCGGTCGCCCAGCAACTCGGGCGGCTCGCCGGGCAGGCGAGGGGCGCCGCCGGGGAGGCCGAGCGGTCGACGGCCGCCGCCGCACGGGCCCAGGAGGCGCTCGACAAGGCCGTACAGGAAGCCGAAGAGCTGGCCGAGCGGCTTGCCGTGGCCGAGGAGATGCCCGTCGAGGAGGAGCCCGACACCTCCGTACGGGACCGGCTCGCGGCCGACGGGGCCAATGCTCGGCAGACCGAGATGGAGGCCCGGCTCCAGGTGCGTACGCACGAGGAGCGGGTCAAGGGCCTCGCCGGGCGCGCCGACTCCCTCGACCGGGCCGCGCGTGCCGAGCGCGAGGCACGGGCCAGGGCCGAGCAGCGCCGGGCGCGGCTGCGGCACGAGGCGGCCGTGGCCGAGGCCGTCGCCTCCGGAGCCCGGCAGCTGCTGGCCCACGTCGAGGTCTCCCTCCGCCGCGCCGAGGAGGAACGCACCGCCGCCGACGCCGCCAAGGCGCGCCGGGAGCAGGAGCTGACCCGGGCTCGCAACGAGGGGCGCGATCTCAAGGCCGAGCTGGACAAGCTGACCGACTCCGTGCACCGGGGCGAGGTGCTCGGCGCCGAGAAGCGCATGCGGATAGAGCAACTGGAGACCAAGGCGCTGGAGGAGCTGGGCGTCGAACCCGCCGGGCTCGTCTCGGAGTACGGGCCCGACCAGCTCGTACCGCCGTCACCGCCCGCCGAGGGGGAGGAGCTGCCGGAGGACCCCGAGCACCCCCGTAACCAGCCCAAGCCCTTCCATCGTGCCGAGCAGGAGCGGCGGCTCAAGGCGGCCGAGCGGGCGTACCAGCAGCTCGGCAAGGTCAATCCGCTGGCCCTGGAGGAGTTCGCGGCGCTGGAGGAGCGGCACAAGTTCCTCAGCGAGCAGCTGGAGGACCTGAAGAAGACCCGCGCCGATCTGCTTCAGGTGGTGAAGGAGGTCGACGAACGCGTCGAGCAGGTCTTCACCGAGGCGTACCGGGACACCGCCCGTGAGTTCGAGGGCGTCTTCAGCCGGCTCTTCCCCGGTGGTGAGGGACGGCTGATCCTCACCGATCCCGACAACATGCTCACCACCGGTGTCGACGTCGAGGCCCGGCCGCCCGGCAAGAAGGTCAAGCGGCTCTCGCTGCTCTCCGGCGGCGAGCGGTCGCTGACCGCCGTCGCCATGCTGGTGTCGATCTTCAAGGCGCGGCCCAGCCCGTTCTACGTCATGGACGAGGTCGAGGCGGCGCTCGACGACACCAATCTGCAGCGGCTGATCCGGATCATGCAGGAACTGCAGGAGTCGTCGCAGCTGATCGTGATCACGCACCAGAAGCGGACCATGGAAGTCGCCGATGCGTTGTATGGCGTGTCCATGCAGGGAGATGGCGTGTCGAAGGTGATCAGCCAGCGGCTCCGGTAGTCGCGCCCTTGACCTGGCTACGGTTTCTCTTCCTTCAAGAAGTGAATGTATCCCCATGACCTCTTGTCTTAATGGGCACAACTAGGCCCTGTTTACTTTGAAACTTGAAGGCATAGGCTCTTCGGCGTTGCTTTTACCTTCAGGCGGTATGAGGAGGGCACGTGACCAGCGCAGCGCAGGCGTCCACGGCAGGGGTGCGGAGAGGACAGCCCGAGCATCTCTCGCACGTGATCTTCATCGCGGCGGCGGCCGCGATGGGCGGCTTCCTCTTCGGCTACGACAGTGCCGTGATCAACGGGGCCGTCGAGGCGATCCGGGACCGGTACGACATCGGGTCCACGGCCCTGGCCCAGGTCATCGCCGTCGCGCTGATCGGCTGTGCCGTCGGCGCCGCCACCGCCGGACGCATAGCCGACCGCATCGGGCGCATCCGGTGCATGCAGATCGCCGCGGCGCTGTTCACGATCAGCGCGGTCGGGTCCGCGCTGCCGTTCGCGCTCTACGACCTCGCCTTCTGGCGGATCGTCGGCGGTTTCGCCATCGGTATGGCCTCCGTCATCGGCCCCGCCTACATCGCCGAGGTCGCCCCGGCCGCGTACCGAGGACGGCTCGGCGCGTTCCAGCAGGCCGCGATCGTCGTCGGCATCGCCATCTCGCAGTTGGTCAACTGGGGCATTCTCAACGCCGCCGACGGCGACCAGCGCGGTGAGCTGCTGGGGCTGGAGGCCTGGCAGATCATGCTCGGCGTCATGGTCGTCCCGGCCGTGCTGTACGGACTGCTCTCCTTCGCGATCCCGGAGTCCCCGCGGTTCCTGATCTCCGTCGGCAAGGAGGAGCGCGCCCGCGAGGTGCTCGCCGAGGTCGAGGGCGCGGATGTCGACCTGGATGCCCGGGTCGCCGAGATCGAGTCGGCCATGAACAGCGAGCACAAGTCGAGCTTCAAGGATCTGCTCGGCGGCAGCTTCCTCTTCAGGCCGATCGTCTGGATCGGCATCGGGCTGTCGGTCTTCCAACAGTTCGTCGGTATCAACGTCGCCTTCTACTACTCGGCGACACTGTGGCAGTCCGTGGGCGTCGACCCGACCGAGTCGTTCTTCTACTCCTTCACGACGTCGATCATCAACATCGTCGGCACCGTCATCGCGATGATCTTCGTGGACCGGATCGGCCGCAGGCCGCTCGCCCTCATCGGCTCCGTCGGCATGTCCCTCGGTCTCGCCCTGGAGGCGTGGGCCTTCTCCTATGACCTCGTCGACGGCAAGCTCCCCGCCACCCAGGGCTGGGTCGCCCTGATCGCCGCCCACCTCTTCGTCCTCTTCTTCGCCCTCTCCTGGGGCGTGGTCGTCTGGGTCATGCTCGGCGAGATGTTCCCCAACCGGATCCGCGCCGCCGCCCTCGGTGTGGCCGCCTCCGCGCAGTGGATCGCCAACTGGGCCATCACCGCGAGCTTCCCGTCGCTGGCCGACTGGAACCTCTCCGCGACCTATGTGATCTACACGCTCTTCGCCGCGCTCTCCATCCCGTTCGTCCTCAGGTTCGTGAAGGAGACGAAGGACAAGGCACTGGAGGAGATGGGCTGAGCCCCGGCAGTCCGGGTTTCCCCGAGGAGGGAGTCAGCCGTTCAACCGGGGCAGCACCTGCTCCGCGAACAGCCGCAGACCGCGCCACCCCTCCTCGACCGGCATCCCGCCCGCCAGCGGATGCAGTACGTAGTTGTCGAGGCCCAGCGCCACGCACTCGTCCGGCGTGACGATCCGGTACACGCCCTCGGCGCGCAGCTCGCCCACCGTCGCCGCCGCCGACCGCACGGCAGACCGGATGCCGGCCGACTGCCAGGAGGCGTACGTCCGTGCCTCGTGCAGGAAGTGCCCGCCGTACTCGGCCCACGCCCGGTCCGGGTCCTCCGCGATATGCAGCAGCGGGGTCTCGGCGGCGGGCATCATGGTCCAGCCCTCCGTGCCGTACTCCACGAGCCGCTCCTTGTAGTACGCCTCCAGCTCCGGCAGATGCGCGCTCGGGAAGAACGGCAGACCGAGGCGGGCCGCCCGCCGGGCCGCGGCCTTCGACGACCCGCCGACCAGCAGCAGCGGATGCGGCTCGGTGCCCGGGCGCGGGGTGACCCGGACCGTACGCCCCCGGTAGATGAAGGGCTCACCGGTCCACGCCTCGAGAAGGGTCTCCAGCAACTCGTCCTGGAGCCTGCCCCGGCCCTTCCAGTCGACGTCGAACTGGGCGTACTCCTCCGGCCGGTATCCGATCCCGGCGACGGTCACCAGCCGCCCACCGCTCAGCAGATCCAGTACGGCGATGTCCTCGGCCAGCCGCAGCGGGTCGTGCAGGGGACCGATCATCGCCGACACCGTCACCGCGATTCGGCGGGTGGCCCCGAACACCGCCCCCGCGAAGACGAACGGCGACGGCAGCCAGTTGTTCGCGACCCCGTGGTGCTCCTCCGTCTGCACCGTACTGAAGCCCTGCTCATCGGCGTACGCGGCCATCTCCACGGCCGCCCGGTAGCGGGCACCGAGCGAGCCGGGGGTGGCACCGGGCTCGACCAGATTGAAACGGACGACCGTGACGGGCATGGGTGGCCCCCTTCGGGCGGGTGTGGAGGGGGACGTTAGCTGACGATGCGTCAGCTGGCCAGAGGTGTGAGAAGTGCGGTGTGGCTCCGTACGGCGATCAAACGTGGTGCGGGGGTGGTCGCGCATACTGGACGCGTTATGGAAATCCTCATCCTTGCTGTAGTCATCGCCGTGGTCGTGCTCGGCGTGCTGGGCGGGCTCGTCGTAGGCAGCCGCAGGAAGAAGCCGCTGCCCCCGGCGCCCCCCACGACACCCGACATCACCGCCCCCCCGGCCGAGCCGCACGTCGGCGACGAGGCCGAGACGCCGCGCGACGAACCGCGCCGAACGATCGAGGAGGTGGACCTCCCGGACGCCACGGCGACGGCACCCGTCGCCGTCGAGGAGCCCCCGGTCGTGGAGGCTCCCCCGATCGAGATCCCGGAGCCGACCGCCGGCCGTCTTGTACGGCTGCGCGCCCGGCTCTCCCGCTCCCAGAACGCGCTCGGCAAGGGGCTGCTCACGCTCCTGTCGCGCGAGCACCTGGACGACGAGACCTGGGAGGAGATCGAGGACACCCTCCTCACCGCCGACGTCGGCGTCCAGCCCACCCAGGAACTGGTCGAGCAGCTGCGCGAGCGAGTGAAGGTGCTCGGCACCCGCACCCCGGCCGAGCTGCGCGGGCTGCTCCGCGAGGAGCTGCTCAAGATCCTCGTCCCCGAGTTCGACCGCGCGGTCAAGACCGACTCGAACCTCGACACCCCGGGCATCGTGATGGTCGTCGGCGTCAACGGCACCGGCAAGACCACCACCACCGGCAAGCTCGCCCGTGTGCTCGTCGCCGACGGCAAGAACGTCGTCCTCGGCGCCGCCGACACCTTCCGAGCCGCCGCCGCCGACCAGCTCCAGACCTGGGGCGAGCGCGTCGGTGCCCGTACGGTGCGCGGCCCCGAGGCCGGCGACCCGGCGTCCGTCGCCTTCGACGCCGTCAAGGAGGGCATCGAGGAGGGCGCCGACGTCGTCCTCATCGACACCGCCGGCCGGCTGCACACCAAGACCGGTCTCATGGACGAGCTCGGCAAGGTCAAGCGCGTCGTCGAGAAGCACGCCCCGCTCGACGAGGTGCTGCTCGTCCTCGACGCCACCACCGGCCAGAACGGTCTCGTCCAGGCCCGTGTCTTCGCCGAGGTCGTCGACATCACCGGCATCGTCCTGACCAAGCTCGACGGCACGGCCAAGGGCGGCATCGTCATCGCCGTACAGCGCGAGCTGGGTGTACCCGTCAAGCTCGTCGGCCTGGGAGAGGGCGCGGACGACCTGGCGCCGTTCGAGCCGGAGGCGTTTGTGGATGCCCTTATCGGTGAGTGAGGAACTGCCTAACAACTATTTGGTAGGCGCGTCACTGCCTAGCAACTATTTGGTAGGCACCCGAAGAAGCGCCCGTCCCCAAGACACACTCGGGGACGGGCGCTTCGCTGTGTACGTATCCCGGGTCGCCTGCGCCCCCTACGCCCGCGACCGGTGGGCCACGTAAGCCAGCGTCCCCAGCAGCAGCCGTGCCGCCGGTGGCTTCGTCGCGGAGTCGAGGGCGGGGGAACGGAGCCAGCGGACCGGGCCGAGGCCGGCGCGGTCGGAGGGCGGGGCGGTGATGTGGGTGCCGGGGCCCAGGCCGCGCAGGTCGAGGGCGGAGGGGTCGTCCCAGCCCATGCGGTAGAGCAGCTCGGGGAGCTCGGCCGCCGCGCCGGGGGCGACGAAGAAGTGGGCGCGGCCCTCGGGGGTGGCGGTCACGGGGCCGAGGGGGAGGCCCATGCGCTCCATGCGCACCAGGGCGTGCCGCCCGGCGGACTCGGCGACCTCGATGACATCGAAGGAGCGGCCCACCGGCAGCATGATCGAGGCACCGGGGAACTCGGACCAGGCCTCGGTCACCTCGTCGAGAGTGGCACCGGCGCGGACCGGGGGAGCGAAGTCGAGGGGATGCGCGCCGGGCGCGTCACAGGTTGCCCTGCCGCATGAGCACGCGCCTGAAGCCGTCCGTGCGCCGGGGACGACGTCCCACCCCCAGAGGCCGGTGAACTCGGCCACGGCCGTGCACTCCGAGGAACGGCCGCGCCGACGCGTGCCCGATCGCATCTCCCGCATGCCGCCGATCGTGAAGCCCATGCCCCCTCCAACGGGTCCAGCGCGCCGATGGTTACGTGACGGAGGCGGATTGTGACGCTCTGCTTCCCCCTGGGCGGCGCGCTGCAGCACTCAGGGGTGGTGCGGTCCAACACGCGCGCCCCTGAGTGCATCGTTCCGCCCACTCTCGGCCGTCGTGTGTCAAGTGAATCGCGTACTGGCGACCGTGAGTTCATTCGAAGGGGTGGCGAATGGTGGCGTTTCTGGAATCGCCATGGCTGCGCGCGTGAGCGTGGGATTACTTTGAGTGCACGGGCTCTGGGGGTGTACACGCTCGTGGGTATGCCGGAGGCAAGTCGTCTTTCCGTTCGACGGGTGACAACTGTCGGACCTACGGCGTGGTAACCGGCATTCTGGTAGGGCTTGGCGCACACAGCGCACAAGTGGGTTCAGGGATGGGGGCGTTCCAGTGGGCGGCAACGGCGGAAGCGGCACGAACGCTGAGAAGCGCCCGAACGAACTGCTGGGTTCGTGGTTCGCCCGCAGCGGCTGGTCCAAGGGCGAGCTCGCCCGCCAGGTCAACCGCCGCGCCCGCCAGCTCGGAGCCAACCACATCTCCACCGACACCTCCCGTGTACGCCGCTGGCTCGACGGGGAGAACCCGCGCGAGCCGATCCCGCGGATCCTGTCCGAGCTGTTCTCCGAGCGGTTCGGCTGTGTCGTCGCCGTGGAGGACCTGGGGCTGCGCGCCGCCCACCAGTCACCATCCGTGTCCGGCATCGACCTGCCCTGGACGGGCCCGCAGACCGTGGCGCTGATCGGCGAGTTCTCGCGCAGCGACCTGATGCTGGCGCGGCGCGGCTTCCTCGGGAGCTCGCTGGCCCTGTCCGCGGGCCCGGCCCTCATCGAACCGATGCAGCGCTGGCTCGTCCCCTCGTCCCCCGCCCCGCGCTCGGAGCCCGAGCCGTCGTCCGCCTCACGGCGCGGCGGCCGTCTCTCCGCACCGGAGCTGGACCTCCTCGAATCCACCACGGTGATGTTCCGGCAGTGGGACGCCCAGTGCGGCGGCGGTCTGCGCCGCAAGGCGGTCGTCGGCCAGCTGCACGAGGTGACCGACCTCCTCCAGGAACCCCAGCCCGAGGCCACCAACAGGCGGCTGTTCAAGGTCGCGGCCGAGCTCGCCGAGCTGGCGGGCTGGATGTCGTACGACATCGGTCTTCAGCCCACCGCGCAGAAGTACTTCGTCCTCGCCCTGCACGCGGCGAAGGAAGCGGGTGACAAGCCCCTCGGCTCGTACATCCTGTCCAGCATGAGCCGCCAGATGATCCACCTCGGCCGGCCCGACGACGCCCTCGAACTGATCCACCTCGCCCAGTACGGCAGCCGGGACTGCGCGAGCCCGCGCACCCAGGCCATGCTGTATGCGATGGAGGCCCGCGCCTACGCCAACATGGGCCAGCCCGGAAAGTGCAAACGGGCGGTCCGGATGGCCGAGGACACCTTCGCCGACGCCGAGGAATGGGACGAGCCGGACCCCGACTGGATCCGCTTCTTCAACGAGGCCGAACTGCACGGCGAGAACTCCCACTCCTACCGGGACCTCGCCTATGTCGCCGGCCGCAGCCCCACGTACGCCTCGCTGGCCGAGCCCGTGATGCGCCGCGCCGTCGACCTCTTCTCCACGGACACCGAACACCAGCGGTCGTACGCGCTGAACCTCATCGGTATGGCCACCGTGCATCTGCTCCAGCGCGAGCCCGAGCAGGGCGCGGCCATGGCGCGGCGGGCCATGGAGGTCGCCAGGAAGGTCCGCTCCGAGCGGGTCAACACCCGGATCCGCAAGACCGTCGACACGGCCGCACGCGACTTCGGCGACCTGGCCGAGGTCGTCGACCTCACCGACCAGCTCGCCGCCCACCTTCCCGAGGTCGCCGAAGCGGTCTGATTCCCGGCCCGCCGCCCCCTGCGGGCCCCCTCGCCCCGACCGCGGCCGGCCATCCCTACTGCCCGGACTCGGCTCCCCCATGCCAGGTCAACGGATGGCCCGCCGTGGTCGGCCCCTTTCCCGGCTCTTCGCCGGGAATTTGCAAAGCTGATGCTTTGTAACAGGCTTGATCCACCTCTGTGGAGTGGCGTGATCTCGTCAACCCTTGTGGCTAGTGTTGCGTCCGCGCCGCCCGCTCGGGCGGCTTCCAGCTCCCTTGCACATATGGGCAATTGACAGGCCCGACAAGGAAGACTACGGGGAAACGGGGACAACAGAATGCAGAGCAAATCAGCCGCGTCCGCCCTCGCGGTGGGGGCGTCCTCCCTGGCGCTCGTCATGGGCATGGCGCCCGACGCGGGTGCAGTCGCAACGACGTCGCACAGCAAGCCGTACAGCGCGACCGTGTCGATGTGGTCCAAGCCGCTGCAGCGTTGTGTGTACGTGAAGTTCACCGGCCGGATCGAGTTCAAGCACTACTACTGGCAGATGAAGGGGGCCAAGGACCACGCCTACACGGGTGTGAAGCTGAAGGACCCGACCATGACGGCCACCAACTACACCAGCTGTTCGGGTGGCAAGCGGGCCAAGCTCACCAAGCTGGAGATGACCCAGCGCTGGTACGAGAGCACGAAGTGCAAGCTGAACGCCTCCGTGTCCGGTGGTTACCCGTGGGGCGTCTATGCGGCGCCCACCGTCGAGTGCGGCAAGCGCAAGGCCGCCCAGCGCGAGACCACCTACAACGAGACCCTGTGGAAGTACCAGCAGAGCAACACCGGCCGCCCGGCGAAGTTCGACGGCACGGTCCGTGTCTCCCTCAAGAAGGAGAAGCTCTGCCTCTCCGTGCGCCCGACCGTCACGGCGTACGTCAAGGGCAAGTCGGACTCCTGGACCAAGACCGTGAAGGTCTGCGTCAAGCGATGACGCGTCCCGCGGGTCGGTAGACGAT
>NZ_AEJC01000503.1 GCF_000317595.1 Streptomyces ipomoeae 91-03
TGCCCCGCATCGACGCGGACCGCGCACTGCTCGACTCCCGGGAGCTGGCCCCCTTCCGCGCCGCGATCGCCGCCGGCTCACGCGCGATCATGAGCGCCCACATCCTGGTCCCGGCCCTCGACCCCGACCTCCCGGCGACGTTGTCCCGGGGCATCCTCACCGACCTCCTGCGCGGCGAGCTCGGCTACGACGGCCTCATCGTCACCGACGGCATGGAGATGCGCGCCGTCGCCGCCACGTACGGCATCGAACACGGCAGCGTCCTCGCGCTCAACGCCGGCGCCGACGCGATCTGCGTGGGCGGCGGCCTGGCCGACGACGAGACGGTACGACGGCTCCGAGACGCCCTGGTGGCAGCCGTACGCTCCGGGGAACTGCCGGAGGAACGCCTGGCCGACGCGGCCGACAGGGTCCGGGCACTGGCGAGGTGGACGCGGTCGGCGGCCGAGGGTGCGACCACCGTGGGCGTGGGCATCGGCGGTACGAGGACCACCGGCCCGGAAACCGCGAACGCCGGTGGCGCGGACCACGACGACATCGGGCTCGTGGCCGCTCGGCGGGCCCTCACGGTGACGTACGCGGAGCTGGCGGGCCCGGAGGGCTACGAGCCCCCCGTCGAACTCCTGTACGTGGCGGCGTTCACCCCGGTGGCGAACATCGCCGTCGGCGACGAGACCCCCTGGGGTGTCGGCGTGGAACTGTCCCGCCTTCTTCCGGGCACCGAGACGGGCACCTTCACGGGCGACGACGCGGGCTCTTCCGCCCTCACGGCCGCCGGCTCCCGTCGTATCGTCGCCGTGGTCCGGGACGAACACCGCCACCCCTGGATGACCACCGCCCTCGACACCCTCCTGTCGGCCCGCCCCGACACGATCGTCGTGGAGATGGGCATCCCCCAGACCCCGCCACGCGGCGCCCTTCATGTCGCGACCCACGGCGCGGCCCGAGTCTGCGGCAAGGCGGCGGCGGAGATCATCACGGGCACCCGATAGGGACGCCGGGGCCCCCGCGCCCCGTGAGGGGCGCGGGGAACCGCGGGAGCAATCACCCACAACGGTCAGTCCGAAGCGGACCGAACTCGGCAGCCAGGATCGCTAAATCCCTTGCCATTCAGGCTTGTTGGTGAAGGTATGCCGAAAATAATCCGCCAGCTTCAACTTGGACGCCGCCGCCTCATCGACCACGACCGTCGCATGTGGATGGAGCTGCAGGGCGGAGGCCGGGCACACGGCGGCCACCGGCCCCTCCACGGTCGCCGCGACGGCGTCCGCCTTGCCCTCGCCGGTGGCGAGGAGCACGAGGTGCCGTGCCTCCAGGATGGTGCCGATGCCCTGGGTGATGACGTGGTGCGGCACCTGCTCGATGTCCCCGTCGAAGAAGCGCGCGTTGTCGACGCGGGTCTGCTCCGTGAGCGTCTTGATCCGCGTGCGCGAGGCGAGCGAGGAGCACGGCTCGTTGAACCCGATGTGCCCGTCGGTCCCGATCCCGAGCAACTGCAGATCCACACCCCCCGCCTCGGCCAGCGCCCTGTCGTACGCCGCGCACGCCCCCGGTATGTCCTCGGCGGTCCCGTCCGGGCCCATGAACGCGTCCATGCCGAGCCCCAACGGCTCCAGCACCTCCCGCCGCAGCACCGAGCGGTACGACTCGGGATGCTCGGCCGGCAGCCCCACGTACTCGTCGAGCTGCGCGACCCGCGCCCGTGAGACGTCCACGGCACCGGACCGCGCCTTCGCCGCCAACGCCTCGTAGACGGGCAGCGGGGTCGACCCCGTCGCCACCCCGAGCAACGCGTCGGGCCTGTGCCGGAGCAACTCCGCCATCGCCTCGGCTATGAGCTCGCCACCCGCCTTGGCATCCGGAACGATGACAACTTCCACGCTGGGCCTGCCGATCTGGAAAGAGCGATCTGGAAAGAGGACGAGAGAGGCTCAGCCGGGACCCACCAGGGCCACGCACCCCTCATGTGGTTTAGACCAATCTAGCAGGGGTGGTCCAGACCTCCATAGCCCCTACCACTCCACGAGGAGGCCCCCATGACCGCCGCAGCACCCACCCCGGAGCCGGGCTCCCGGACCGAACCACCCGGCCACGTCATGGCCCGCGAGATGGCCGAGCAGCCGGCCGTGCTGCGCCGGATCCTGGACGAGGGCGCGCCCCGGATCCGGCAGGTGGCCCGGGAGATCGCGGCCCGTGCACCCCGGTTCGTGCTGCTCACCGCGCGCGGCACCTCCGACAACGCCGCCCTGTACGCCAAGTACCTCCTGGAGATCCGCCTCGGCCTGCCCTGCGGGCTCACCTCGATGTCCACGACCACGGCGTACGGTGCCCGTCCCGATCTCACGGACGTCCTGGTGATCACGGTCAGCCAGTCCGGCGGCTCCCCGGACCTGGTCGCCTCCACCCGGGCCGCGCGCGAGGCCGGTGCCGTCACGCTCGCGGTGACCAACAACCCGGACTCACCGCTGGCCGCCGTGTCCGAGTACCACATCGACATCATGGCCGGGCCGGAGCGGGCCCTTCCCGCCACCAAGACCTACACGGCCTCCCTGCTCGCCCTCTATCTCTTCGTCGAGGGCCTGCGCGGCGACGACGGTGCGGCGGCACGGGTCCTGCCCGGCCTCGCCGAACAGCTCCTCGCCCGGCAGGACGAGGTCCGGGCCCTCGCCGCGCGCTACCGCTTCGCCGAGCGCATGGTGATCACCTCACGCGGCTACGGCTATCCCACCGCCAAGGAAGCCGCCCTGAAGCTGATGGAGACGAGCTACATCCCCGCGCTGTCCTACTCCGGCGCCGATCTGCTGCACGGTCCGCTCGCCATGGTCGACAACGTCTCCCCGGTGATCGCGGTCGTGACCGACGGCAAGGGCGGCGAGGCCCTTCAACCCGTCCTCGACCGCTTGCGCGGCCGGGGCGCCGACCTGGTCGTCATCGGCCCCAAGAGCCAGGTCGAACAGGCCTCCGCCGGCTTCGTCCTCCCCACCGAAGGCGTCGCCGAGGAGGTCCAGCCCATCCTGGAGATCATCCCCCTCCAGCTTCTCGCCCACGAGGTCACCATCGCCCGCGGTCAGGACCCGGACGCCCCTCGCGCCCTCGCCAAGGTGACGGAGACACGCTGAGCACGGGGAATCTCGCGGCGAGGCCGATTCGGTGGGCCGTTCCGGCCCGATGGTGGGCGAAAGCGGGCTACTCTGCGTGTAAGCCTTCGGTAGACGTTGGAGAAAAGCACAACAACTGACATCCCCCAACGCATGGACATGGGCAGTGGTCTAGTCAACAATGCATGGGAGGGCATGTGATCGATCAACGGTCATCCGCGGGCGAACACATGCCGCGCAGGGCTGTGAAGGACAACGCACAACAGACCTCCGTCTTCCCCGCACAGGAAGGCGGACCGAGGAACCGGCGCTCTCTGCCCTGACTGCTCCGGGTCCTCATCCTTCGGCCGACCGGGACCGCACACCCCACGGCCGATGTTGCTCCGGGCTGCGGTGCCGGGAGGGTTGAGGGTCCCTCTCAGGCGCCGCGGCCCGCGGGTGTCTTCGGGCCAGGTGTCATCGGACCGGTTGCGGTCGTGCCGGTTGTGGTCGGGCCGGTTGTGGTCGGGCCGGGCGTTTTTAGGCCACATACAGACCGCCGGGTACGCTCGCACACGTGCCCTCCATGAACGAACTCGTCCGCCAGCACACCGCTCTCAGCGACTCCGACCTGGAGTGGCTGCACCTGCTGGTGTCGGAGTGGCAGCTCCTCTCCGACCTCTCCTTCGCCGACCTGGTCCTGTGGGTGCCCACGCGTGACGGCACGCGCTATGTCTCCGTGGCCCAGATGCGCCCCAACACCGGCCCCACCTCGTACCAGGACGACATGGTCGGTCACTTGGTCCCCCGTGGTCGCCGCCCCCTCCTGGACGCCGCCCTCGACGAGGGCCGGATCGTGCGCGAGGGCGACCCGGAGTGGCGAGAAGAGGTCCCCGTACGGGTCGAGTCGATCCCCGTACGACGCGAGGGCCGCGTCCTCGGTGTCATCGCCCGCAACACCAACCTGCTCACCGTGCGCACCCCGAGCCGTCTGGAGCTGACCTATCTCCAGAGCGCCTCCGACCTCGCGCAGATGATCGCGGCCGGAGCGTTCCCGTTCGCCAATCAGCAGATGGACATGGACGCCGCCCCCCGCGTCGGCGACGGCCTGATCCGCCTCGACGCCGAGGGCATCGTCCAGTACGCCTCCCCGAACGCGCTCTCCGCCTACCACCGCCTCGGCCTCGCCTCCGACCTGGTGGGCCACAACCTCGGCCAGACCACCGCCGAACTCGCCCCCACCCGGGGCCCGGTCGACGAGGCGCTCGCCAAGGTCGCCAGTGGCTGGGCGCCCCGAGAGTTCGAGATCGAGGCCCACGACGGGGTCATCCAGTTCCGCGCGATCCCGCTCAAGCCCAAGGGCACCCGCATCGGTTCCCTGGTCCTGCTCCGCGACGTCACCGAACTGCGCCGCCGTGAGCGTGAGTTGATCACCAAGGACGCGACCATCCGGGAGATCCACCACCGGGTGAAGAACAACCTCCAGACGGTCGCCGCGCTGCTGCGCCTGCAGGCCCGGCGCATCGGGTCCGAGCGCGGCCGTGAGGCCCTGGAGGAGGCCGTACGGCGGGTCGGTTCGATTGCGATCGTGCACGAGACGCTCTCCCAGAACCTGGACGAGCGCGTGGAGTTCGACGAGATCGCCGACCGGGTGCTCGCCATGGTCGCCGAGATCTCACCGGGCAAGGTCACCGGCCGGCGCACCGGACGCTTCGGCATCCTCGACGCGGAGGTGGCGACCCCGCTCTCCATGGTCCTCACCGAGATCCTGCAGAACGCCCTCGAACACGGTTTCCGCGAGGGCGACACCGGCACCGTCGAGGTCTCGGCCGTACGCGGCGGCAGCACCAGGGAGTCCCGTCTCCTCGTCACCGTCCAGGACGACGGCGTGGGCCTCCCCGAGGGGTTCGACCCGCACCGCTCGGGCAATCTCGGCCTGCAGATCGTACGGACGCTGGTCGAGGGCGAGTTGGGCGGCACCTTCGACATGGTCCCGGCCCCGGAGTGCGGCACCCAGGTGCTCCTCGACATCCCGGTGCGCGCCGAGAAGTGACGGTGCCCAGAAGCAGTAGTGCCCAGAGGCAGTCGTGCCGGGAAGTGGCGGTGCCGAGAAGTGACGAACAGCACCGAGCCCCGGACCATCGTGTGGTCCGGGGCTCGGGCTCGTCGCTGATTAGGCGCACCGGGGGCACTGCGCGCTGCGGCTCGGGGGCGGGAGAAGCGTACTCGCTGTACGCGCCGCCAAGCTCAGGCTATTGCTGGGTGGGATTGTCAGGCGGAGGCCTGACGGGCCCGGTTGCGGGCGGCGCGGCGCTTCATGGCGCGGCGCTCGTCCTCGCTGAGACCACCCCAGACGCCGGAGTCCTGGCCGGACTCAAGCGCCCACTGCAGACACTGCTCGATCACCGGGCAGCGACGGCAGACAGCCTTGGCTTCCTCGATCTGCAGCAGCGCAGGACCGGTGTTGCCGATGGGGAAGAAGAGCTCGGGGTCTTCCTCGCGGCAAACGGCGTTGTGACGCCAGTCCATGGCTGCTACCTCTCCTTGGTATTACATGCACGTTGCTTGTGAATGTGAACGCTTTCACGAATCCCTCAACAAGTAAAGGGCCGATCACCAGACGGACTGGTGTGGTCCTGTGATTTGAGGAGGGGTTCTGGCGCTCTCTTGAGCCGGTGTTGCGGGCTGTCCCGAGCGCCACGTAGAGACTCGCAAACCTCAGCGGCGGATACAACCCCTTCCGGAAAGTTTTTTTTGATTCCTCGGTGTCGGCTCAGTCACAGCCGTACTTCCATGGGGTGGATGCTGGCCTAAACGTTCGAGTGGAAGGACTTTTGCCCGTTCCGCTCACACAATCACACGCAGTGCACGGCGTACGCCTGTGAACGTCACGCTCGTTCGCAGTCCGAGGTGGTCGCCGTCCATCTGGAGGGGGAGGGGCGCCTTCGAATGCAAGGTGAAGTCGCTCAGGTCGTGGAGGGTCGTCGCATGCTTGCCATGGGGTCCCCGCTCGGGGGACGAAGTGAGCAACTGTGTGGCATAACGGGCAAGCGCGGGTGTCGACATACGGCTGAGACCGAGCACGTCGAGGCCCTTATCGAACGAGGCCTTAGGTGACGCGTACACCGGGCGATTGCCCAGAAACGTCCACGGCGACGTGTTGCAGACTATGGACAGCACAAGATCGGAAACCGGGTCCTCGCCGGGCCGTTCCAGAGTGATCGTGCCGTGTCTGCGGTGGGGCTCCTCCAGGAACTGGCGGAATGCCTGACGCAGGTAAAGAGCGTGTGTGGATTTCCGGCCGCGCTCCCGCTGCTGCTCGACCCGGCCGATCACCCCCGCGTCGAATCCGAGGCCGGCGCAGAACGTGAACCAGCGGGACGGCACCGACTCGTCCTCCGTGCCCGGGGTACCCGAGGCCATACCCAGGCCGACGGTGCGTTCACGGTTCTCGCGGAGGGCGTCCAGGAGGGCGCCGGTGGCCTCCACGGCGTCGTTGGGCAGGCCCAGGGCGCGGGCGAAGACGTTGGTGGAGCCGCCGGGGACCACGGCGAGGCGGGGGAGGCGTTCCGGGTCGGGGCCGTTGTGCAGCAGGCCGTTGACGACCTCGTTGACCGTGCCGTCGCCGCCGAGCGCGACGACCAGTTCGATGTCGTCCTTGCCCTCCGCGGCATGGCGGGCGAGGTCCCGGGCGTGACCGCGGTACTCGGTGGTGACCGCCTCCAGCTTCATCTCGCTGGCGAGTGCGTGGATCAGCACGTCACGCGTACGTGCGCTTGTGGTGGTTGCCGCCGGATTGACCACGAGAAGTGCACGCATGGACTGCAGGGTACCTACTGGGTGGTACTCGGCCCACATCCAGGTGCGGATCGAGGGGGAGATCGTGTAGTGACGATGAGCACGTCGGCGTGCGCGAGGGTGGCTGGTGTGCGCCTGCGTGCCCGGTACCGGGGGCGGAGTGCGCCGAGGGGCGAGGGCTACCCTTCTGGGGTGAGCCCTGAGCAGAACCCCACGCCGGACACCTCCGACGCCGAGCCCCGCCCCGGGCGCCTGACCGCCGCGGCGGCGCTGGCCGCGCTGGAGGGGGGCGCGCTGGTGGTCGGGGGCGGCGCGATGCTCGTGCTGGGGTTCACCGGTGATTCGGGCGATCTGACCACCGGCGTCACCGGGGGCGTCACGCTCATCGCGCTCGCCCTGCTGCCGCTGATCGCCGCGCGGGGGCTGCTGCTGCGGCGCGGCTGGAGCCGGGGGCCCGCCGTCATCACGCAGATCATGGCGCTGCCGGTGGCGTACAACCTGCTGCGGGCCGACAGCGTGGCGATCCCGGCGGGGATCGTGCTGGCCGTCGTCGCCGTAGCCGCGCTGGTGTTGCTGCTCAATCCCGCGACGACCCAGGCCCTGGGGATTCAGGGGCTGGGGCGGGCGGACGAAACCAAGCCGTAGCTGGACGAAGCCGTAGCTGGACTTGGCCCTGGGGGGAACAAGGCGCCCGGCGCTACAGGCTGTGCCCACCCTCCCCACTGGAACGACTGCCCACAGCAGTAGCAGGGGCGACAGGCGCTTACTCCTCCACCAGCAGTTTCTCGCGGAGCTGGGCCAGCGTCCTCGCGAGGAGGCGGGACACGTGCATCTGGGAGATGCCCACCTCCTGGGCGATCTGGGACTGGGTCATGTTGCCGAAGAAGCGCAGCAGCAAGATCCGCTTCTCGCGCGGGGGGAGGTCTTCGAGCAGCGGCTTCAAGGACTCCCGGTACTCGACGCCCTCCAGGGCCTCGTCCTCGGCGCCCAGGGTGTCCGCCACGGCCGGGGACTCGTCGTCGGTGTCGGGGACGTCCAGGGACAGCGTGGAGTACGCGTTGGCGGACTCCAGGCCCTCCAGGACCTCCTCCTCCGAGATGGCCAGCTTCTCGGCCAGCTCGTGCACCGTGGGGGAGCGGCCGTGCTGCTGGGACAGCTCGGCCGTGGCCGTGGTCAGCGCGAGGCGCAGCTCCTGAAGGCGGCGCGGCACCCGGACCGCCCAGCCCTTGTCGCGGAAGTGCCGCTTGATCTCGCCGACGACCGTCGGGGTCGCGTACGTGGAGAACTCCACGCCGCGGTCCGGGTCGAAACGGTCGACCGACTTGATCAGACCGATGGTGGCGACCTGCGTCAGGTCGTCGAGCGGCTCACCACGGTTGCGGAACCGGCGCGCGAGATGCTCCACGAGCGGCAGATGCATCCTGACCAGCCGGTTGCGCAGCTCCGCGTACTCCGCACTGCCCTCCCTCAGGGTGCGCAGCTGAACGAACAGGGCACGCGCACCGCTGCGATCGTGGAAGTCGTGCTGTGTGGTGCGCACGCTCTGCGCGTCCAGCTCGTCGTGTCGCTCGTGCTCGCTCATAGTCCCGCCCGCCGTCACCGTTCCCCCAGCTCTCGACTGTGGTCGAGCGGGGGAGGCCCCAGTCCGCCCTCGTGAGGACGTGCTGCTCCGTACGGCACCCTCCGGATCCCGTTGCCCCTCGGAGGGCGCCTCACGCTCCGCGTCGTCGGCCGGCTCCGCCCACCGAGAGGTTCCGGCCGCCGCCGAGGAGTCGTCCTCCGGGTGCGGCCGGGCCTGCTCCGGGATGCCGTTGACGCCGTCCGCCAGATGTCCGCTCGGGTCGCCGACATTCTCCGCGGGCAGTTCCCGTGTGCCGCGTTCTTCGTCCCGCACCGGCCCGTCCCCGTTCCTCACGCCGGCCCGGGTCCCGCGCCGCGCTGTTTGTAGAGGCTGATCGAAACGGTTTTGTCGTCGGCGACCGCGGAGGAGACCTTGCCCGCCAGGGCCGACAGCACGGTCCAGGCGAAGGTGTCGCGCGAGGGGGCGTGGCCGTCCGTGGTCGGGGCGGAGACCGTGACCTCCAGCGAGTCGTCGACGAGGCGGAAGACACAGCTGAGCACCGAGCCGGGCACGGCCTGCTGGAGCAGGATCGCGCAGGCCTCGTCGACCGCGATGCGCAGGTCCTCGATCTCGTCGAGGGTGAAGTCCAAACGGGCCGCGAGGCCGGCTGTCGCCGTACGCAGCACCGACAGGTAGGCACCCGCGGCCGGCAGCCGGACTTCCACGAAGTCTGGGTCCCGGGCTCGCGTGCGATCTGGGACACCCTCACCTCCAAGGTGGTACAAGCTGTTTCAGGGGCCGAGGGTCGCCCCCCGGGGTAACGCGCTACGTGGTTCAGCGGTGACGCTATCGCGCTCCCAAGTGCCGTGTCCTCAGGGTCCTGGAGACCCCGCCCCTGCTGTCACTCATAGTAAGCACATGAATACGCTCGGTGGCTAGAGGTCTGCGGGCCTCAAATAGGAAGAGCGCGCGCCGGATTGACGTACCCAGGCGTCGGACCGCCGAACCTTGTCACACGAGTACGTCGACGTGTCACACGGCGACATGGTTCCGGCGTCATACGAGTACATGGTCCACGAAGCACCAGCGCCAGCTCTCACCCGGCTCGAACGTGCGCATGATGGGGTGACCGCTCTCCTTGTGGTGCGCGGTCGCGTGCCGCATCGGCGAGGAGTCGCAGCAGCCCACATGCCCGCACTCCAGGCACATCCGCAACTGCACCGGATGGCTCCCGGCCGCCAGGCACTCCGGGCAGGTCTCGCTCAGGGGAGCCGGCTCGGGGTGCGGCAGGGCGTCCGCGTGCGTGCACTGTTTCATGATTGCCAGGTTACGACGGGTGCGCGGAACCTCGCGCGGAAAATGAAGGCGACTGGAAGCGATGCACTTTTTGCCCCTGCTGTTGCTGGTTGCCGGGAGCGTGGCAGTCGCCGGAGCCGCCCGGCGTACGCCGGTGCCCGCGCCACTGCTGCTGGTCGCGGTGGGGCTCGTGGTGTCGTATCTGCCCGGGGTGCCCGAGTACGAGCTCGACCCCGAGATCGTCCTGCCGCTGATCCTGCCGCCGCTGCTGTACACGGCCGCCACCGACAGCTCGTACCTCGACCTGCGGGCGCAGCTGCGGCCGGTCGCGCTGTTGTCGGTCGGCTACGTCCTCTTCGCGACGCTCGCCGTCGGCTGGGCGGCGTACCTGATAGTGCCGGGGCTGCCGCTGACCGCCGCGCTGGTGCTCGGCGCGGTCGTGGCGCCGCCGGACGCGGTCGCGGCGACGGCGGTCGCCCGGCGGGTGGGGCTGCCCTCGCGGATCACCACGATCCTCCAGGGCGAGTCCCTGGTGAACGACGCCACCGCGATCACCGCCTACCGGGTGGCCCTCGCCGCCACCATCGGCGAGGGCGCCAGCTGGTCCGGCGGGATCGCCGAGTTCCTGGTGGCGGCGGTCGGCGGCGTCGCGGTGGGCCTGCTGCTGATGATGCCGATCCAGTGGCTGCGCACCCACCTGAAGGAAGCGCTGCTCCAGAACACGCTGTCCTTGTTGATCCCCTTCGTCGCCTACGGTCTCGCCGAGTGGGTGCACGCCTCCGGAGTGCTCGCCGTGGTCGTCGTCGGGCTGTACCTCGGCCACCGGAACTGGCAGGTCGACTTCGCGACCCGCCTCCAGGAGGAGGCCGTGTGGAAGATGGTCGCCTTCCTGCTGGAGTCCGCGGTCTTCGCCCTCATCGGGCTGCAGCTGCCGGTGGTGCTCAAAGGGCTCGGCGAGTACGAGGGGGTGCGGGCCACCTGGTACGCCGTGGCCGTCTTCCTCGTCGTGGTCGTGTCGCGGTTCGTGTGGGTCTATCCGGCGACCTTCCTGCCGCGGCTGCTGTCCGCGCGCATCCGGGAGCGCGAGGACAACCCCACCTGGAAGGGGCCGTTCGTCATCGGCTGGGCCGGGATGCGCGGGGTCGTCTCGCTGGCGATCGCGTTCTCCATTCCGCTCACCGTGCACGGCGGGGAGGAGTTCCCGGAGCGGAACCTGATTCTGTTCCTGACGTTCACCACGGTGATCGGGACGCTGGTCATCCAGGGGCTGACCCTGCCGCCGCTGATCCGGCTGCTGAAGCTGCCGGGGCGCGATCAGCAGGCCGAGACCCTCGCCGAGGCCAACGCCCAGGCCCAGGCGTCCCGAGCCGCCGAGGCCCGCCTCGAAGAACTGCTGGCGGACGAGCGCAACGCGTTGCCGCCGCCGCTGGTCGATCGGCTGCGCGCGGTGCTGGAGCGGCGCCGCAACGCCGTGTGGGAGCGGCTGGGCGCGGTGAACCCGGTGACCGGGGAGAGCGTCGACGACACCTACAGCCGACTGTCCCGGGAGATGATCGGCACCGAGCGCGAGGTGTTCGTGAAGCTGCGGGACGGGCGCCACATAGACGACGAGATGCTGCGGACGCTGCTGCGACGGTTGGATCTGGAGGAGGCGGCGGCGTATCGGGAGGCGGCGTCCTAGGGTGCCGTTCCCTGCTCGGAGAAGGGGCCTACTCGGAGAAGGGGCCTACTCGGAGAAGGGGCTTCCTGTGATCACTGCGGCGATCGTTGTTCCGCGCGGGAAGGTGCCTTCTTCGGTGAGGGTGACAAGTCCGTAGAGCAACTTGGCGACATAGAGACGTTCTATGGGGAGGGCGTGGCGGGTTTCGAAGTCCGCGGCGAAGGCGTCCAGTTCGGGGGTGGTGCGGGCGTAGCCGCCGAAGTGGAAGCGGTTGTCCAGGTGCCAGTTGCCGCGTGGGCCGCCGAAGGTGCGCTGTTGTAGTCGGCGTATGTCCTCTTCGAGGAAGTCTCCCTTGAGGACGGGGATGCCGAGCGCGCGCTGGTCGGGGGTCAGGCCGGCGGCCAGGCCCGCGAGTGTGCCGCCTGTGCCGCAGGCGATGGCGACGATGTCGGCCTGGTCGCGGAGTTCCGTGCCGAGGGTTTGGCAGCCATGTACCGCCAAGGGGTTGCTGCCGCCCTCGGGGACGACGTACGCGTCCTCCGCGTCGGCGGTGCGGAGGATGGCGGCCAGGGTGGTGGGGTCGGTCTTGTGGCGGTACGTCGATCTGTCGATGAAGTGCAGGCGCATGCCGTCCGCTGTGCAGCGGGCGAGGGAGGGGTTCAGGGGGCGGTCGGCCAGTTCCTGGCCACGGACCACGCCGATGGTGGGGAGGCCGAGGAGGCGGCCTGCGGTGGCGGTGGCTCGGAGGTGGTTCGAGTAGGCGCCGCCGAAGGTGAGGAGGGGGCGGCCTGCGGCGGCGCGTAGGTTCGGGGTGAGTTTGCGCCATTTGTTGCCGGTGAGGTGGGGGTGGATCTGGTCGTCTCGTTTGAGCAGCAGGTGGACGCCGTGGCGGGCGAAGCGGTCGTCTTC
>NZ_AEJC01000504.1 GCF_000317595.1 Streptomyces ipomoeae 91-03
AGGCCGACCTCGTACCCGGACGTGTCCGTCAGATACTTCGCCAGCAGCGTCCCCTCTCCGCCTCGGCGAGGGGCGGCCGTCAGAACCGCGCCGCCCCCAGGTCCCGTGACACCGCGCGGGCGCAGTCCCGTACCGCCGCGATCAGCTCGGGGCGCAGCTCGCCCTCGCGGTAGAGCCGCTCCACGGCGCCGGTGATGCCGACCGCGCCGACGGGCATGCGGCGCCGGTCGTGGATGGGCGCGGCGATGGACGCGACGCCCTCCCAGGTCTCCTCGACGTCGGCCGCGTACCCGCGCGCGCGGGTGATGTCCAGGACGTTCTCGAAGTCGGCCGGCTCGCACACGGTCCGCTCGGTGAACGCCTTGCGCTCGCCCTCCAGGACCTCGCTGTGCGCCACCGGGTCGTACGCCGACAGGACCTTGCCCAGGGCCGTGGAGTGCAGCGGCTGCATGGCCCCTATCTCCAGGACCTGGCGGCTGTCGTCGGGCCGGAACACGTGGTGCACGATCAGTACGCCCTGCTGGTGCAGCACGCCTAGGTGGACGCTCTCACCGCTGGAGCGGGCCAGGTCGTCCGTCCACACCAGCGCCCGGGCCCGCAGTTCATGGACGTCGAGGTAGGTGGTGCCGAGCCGCAGCAGCTCGGCGCCCAGCTGGTAGCGCCCGGAGGCGTCGTCCTGCTCGACGAAGCCCTCCTGCTGGAGGGTGCGGAGTATGCCGTGGGCGGTGCCCTTGGCGAGGCCCAGCGACGAGGCGATGTCGGACAGGCCGAGCCGTCGCTCGCCGCCTGCGAGCAGCCGCAGCATCGCGGCCGCCCGTTCGAGCGACTGGATGTTCCGTGCCATCGCCGTCCTGCCTCCGTCCCCTGATGACCGCCGTACGCGGATGAACTTCCATCGTTCGGCAATGTCGAACACTACCGGTCGTTGCCGACGTCCCGCCAATGGCCGTCAACAGCTTTTCGGCCATGTGGCCCGCACGATATGTCCCCGGCGCCCGTCCCGTGGCCGTCCGGTGTCCGTCCCGTGCTCATCCCGTGCCCGTTCGGTGTTCGTCCGGTGTTCGTCCGGCGACCGCCCTGTGTCTGTCCTGCGATCGTCGTGCGACCGTCGTGGGAGTAAACCGCACTCGGCGCCGTGCGCCACGCCGGTCCGTCCCGTGGACGCCCCTGACCGTCCCCGGGTGCTCGGGCTACCCTGACGGCGTGCGCCTTCCCCCAGAAGACGCAAAGCCGACAGCCGTCGCACTCCAGGGAGCACCTTCATGGCCTCGTCGCCGAACTCGTCCCCCTCGTCCGCCGCCGCAGGCCGGGCCCGATCCGACGCACTGCGCGAAGCCCTCGCCACCCGTGTCGTGGTCGCCGACGGCGCGATGGGCACCATGCTCCAGGCGCAGGAACCCACTCTGGACGACTTCCAGCAGCTGGAGGGCTGCAACGAGGTCCTCAACGTGACCCGCCCGGACATCGTGCGCTCGGTGCACTCCGCGTACTTCGACGCGGGTGTGGACTGCGTGGAGACCAACACCTTCGGCGCGAACCTGACCGCCCTGGGCGAGTACGACATCGCCGAGCGCGTCGCCGAGCTGTCCGAGGCCGGCGCCCGCATCGCACGCGAGACGGCGGACGAGTTCGCCGCACGTGACGGCCGTCAGCGCTGGGTGCTCGGCTCGATCGGCCCCGGCACCAAGCTGCCCACCCTCGGCCACACCACCTTCGCCGCCATCCGGGACGCCTACCAGCAGAACGCCGAGGGCCTGCTGGCGGGCGGCGCCGACGCGCTGCTGGTGGAGACCACCCAGGACCTGCTGCAGACCAAGGCCTCCGTTCTCGCCGCCCGCCGGGCGATGGAAACGGCCGGGTACGACGTCCCGCTGATCGTGTCGGTGACGGTGGAGACGACCGGCACGATGCTGCTCGGCTCGGAGATCGGCGCGGCGCTGACGGCTCTGGAGCCGCTGGGCATCGACATGATCGGCCTGAACTGCGCGACCGGGCCCGCCGAGATGAGCGAGCACCTGCGCTATCTGTCCCGGCACTCCCGCATCCAACTGTCGTGCATGCCGAACGCGGGCCTGCCGGTGCTGACCAGGGACGGCGCCCACTACCCGCTCACGGCCCCGGAACTCGCCGACGCCCAGGTGAACTTCGTCCGCGACTACGGCCTCTCCCTCGTCGGCGGCTGCTGCGGCACCACCCCCGAGCATCTGCGCCAGGTCGTCGAGCGCGTCCGGGACCTCACCCCGCCCGAGCGCGACCCGCGCCCCGAGCCCGGCGCCGCCTCCCTCTACCAGACCGTGCCGTTCCGCCAGGACACCTCCTACCTGGCCATCGGCGAGCGCACGAACGCCAACGGTTCGAAGAAGTTCCGCGAGGCCATGCTGGACGGCCGCTGGGACGACTGTGTGGAGATGGCCCGCGACCAGATCCGCGAGGGCGCCCACATGCTCGACCTGTGCGTCGACTACGTGGGCCGCGACGGTGTCGCCGACATGGCCGAACTCGCCGGCCGCTTCGCCACCGCCTCCACCCTCCCCATCGTCCTCGACTCCACCGAGGTCGACGTCATCCAGGCCGGGTTGGAGAAGCTTGGCGGGCGCGCGGTCATCAACTCCGTCAACTACGAGGACGGCGACGGCCCCGACTCCCGCTTCGCCAAGGTCACCCGGCTCGCCCAGGAGCACGGCGCCGCGCTGATCGCGCTGACCATCGACGAGGAGGGCCAGGCCCGCACCCCGGAGAAGAAGGTCGAGATCGCCGAACGACTGATCGCCGACCTCACCGGCAACTGGGGCATCCTCGAGTCGGACATCCTCATCGACACCCTGACCTTCACCATCTGTACCGGCCAGGAGGAGTCCCGCAAGGACGGCATCGCCACCATCGAGGCGATCCGCGAGCTGAAGCGCCGTCACCCGGACGTCCAGACCACCCTGGGCCTGTCGAACATCTCCTTCGGCCTCAACCCGGCCGCCCGCATCCTGCTCAACTCCGTCTTCCTCGACGAGTGCGTGAAGGCGGGCCTGGACTCGGCGATCGTCCACGCCTCGAAGATCCTCCCCATCGCCCGCTTCGACGAGGAGCAGGTCCAGACGGCTCTCGACCTCGTCTACGACCGCCGCAGCGAGGGCTACGACCCCCTCCAGAAGCTGATGGCGCTGTTCGAGGGCGCCACCGCCAAGTCCCTGAAGGCGGGCAAGGCCGAGGAACTGGCCGCCCTGCCGCTGGAGGAGCGCCTCAAGCGCCGCATCATCGACGGCGAGCGCAACGGGCTGGAGGCCGACCTGGATGAGGCCCTCCAGGACCGCCCCGCCCTCGACATCGTCAACGAGACCCTCCTGGACGGCATGAAGGTCGTCGGCGAACTCTTCGGCTCCGGCCAGATGCAGCTGCCGTTCGTCCTGCAGTCCGCCGAGGTCATGAAGGCCGCCGTCGCCTACCTCGAACCGCACATGGAGAAGTCGGACGCCGAGGGCAAGGGCACCATCGTCCTCGCCACCGTCCGCGGCGACGTCCACGACATCGGCAAGAACCTCGTCGACATCATCCTGTCCAACAACGGCTACAACGTCGTCAACCTCGGCATCAAGCAGCCGGTCTCCGCGATCCTGGACGCCGCCGAGGAGCACCGCGCCGACGTCATCGGCATGTCCGGCCTCCTGGTCAAGTCCACGGTGATCATGAAGGAGAACCTGGAGGAGCTGAACGCCCGTGGCCTGGCGGCGGATTACCCCGTCATCCTGGGCGGGGCCGCGCTGACGCGGGCGTACGTCGAGCAGGACCTGCACGAGATCTACGAGGGCGAGGTCCGCTACGCCCGCGACGCCTTCGAGGGCCTGCGCCTCATGGACGCCCTCATCGGCGTCAAGCGCGGCGTACCGGGGGCGAAGCTGCCCGAGCTGAAGCAGCGCCGGGTCAGGGCGACGACCGCGGTACAGGTCGAGGAACGCCCCGAAGAGGGCCACGTCCGCTCCGACGTCGCCACCGACAACCCCGTGCCCGAGCCCCCCTTCTGGGGCACCCGCGTCATCAAGGGCATCCAGCTCAAGGAGTACGCCACCTGGCTGGACGAGGGCGCCCTGTTCAAGGGCCAGTGGGGCCTGAAGCAGGCCCGCACGGGTGACGGACCGACGTACGAGGAACTTGTCGAGACCGAGGGCCGGCCCCGGCTGCGCGGTCTGCTCGACAAACTGCAGACCGAGAACCTCCTCGAAGCGGCCGTCGTCTACGGCTACTTCCCCTGCGTCTCCAAGGACGACGACCTGATCATCCTGGACGGCGACGGCAACGAACGCACCCGCTTCACCTTCCCCCGCCAGCGCCGCGGCCGACGCCTGTGCCTGGCCGACTTCTTCCGCCCGGAGGAGTCCGGCGAGACCGATGTGGTCGGCCTCCAGGTCGTCACCGTCGGCTCCCGCATCGGCGAGGAGACCGCCAAGCTCTTCGCGTCCGACTCCTACCGCGACTACCTCGAACTCCACGGCCTGTCCGTGCAGTTGGCCGAGGCCCTTGCCGAGTACTGGCACGCCCGGGTGCGCGCCGAGCTCGGCTTCGGGGGAGAGGACCCGGCGGCCATCGAGGACATGTTCGACCTCAAGTACCGGGGTGCCCGCTTCTCCCTCGGCTACGGTGCCTGCCCCGATCTGGAGGACCGCGCCAAGATCGCCGAGCTTCTTGAACCCGAGCGGATCGGCGTCCACCTCTCCGAGGAGTTCCAGCTCCACCCCGAACAGTCCACGGACGCGATCGTGATCCACCACCCCGAGGCGAAGTACTTCAACGCGCGTTAGGCCCTGTCGTCAAACTCCCGTCGTTCGCCCGAAGGGCGACTCGGGACTC
>NZ_AEJC01000505.1 GCF_000317595.1 Streptomyces ipomoeae 91-03
CCGGCGGCTGGGTTACAGCACCCGGCAGGTCGAGCGGCAGCTGATGGCCGAGCTGGGCGCCGGGCCGCTCGCGCTCGCCAGGGCCCAGCGGGCGCAGACCGCGCGGTTGCTGATCGAGACGACCGGGCTGCCGATGGCGGAGATCGCGTTCGCGGCCGGGTTCGCCTCGATCCGGGCGTTCAACGACACCGTACGGGAGGTCTTCGCGCTGTCGCCGAGCGAGCTGCGGGAGCGGGCGGCGCGGTCGTCCCGACAGCGGGCCCAATCGCCGGACACGTCAGGGGTGTTGAACCTCCGGCTGCCCTTCCGTGCCCCGCTCAACCCCGACAACCTCTTCGGGCACCTCGCGGCGACCGCCGTACCGGGGGTGGAGGAGTGGCGTGACGGCGCGTACCGGCGCACGCTCCGGCTGCCGTACGGCCATGGCATCGTCGCCCTCACACCGGAGCCGGACCACATCGGCTGCCGGTTGCGGCTCAGCGATCTGCGGGACCTGCCCGTCGCCATCAGCCGCTGCCGCCGCATGCTGGACCTCGACGCCGATCCGGTCGCCGTCGACGAGCAGCTGCGCACCGATCCGGTGCTCGCGCCGCTGGTGGACAAGGCGCCGGGGCGCCGGGTGCCGCGTACCGTCGACGAGGCCGAGTTCGCCGTACGGGCGGTGCTCGGCCAACAGGTGTCCACGGCCGCCGCCCGCACGCACGCGGCCCGGCTGGTCACCGCGCACGGCGAACCGGTCGACGACCCCGAGGGCGGCCTCACCCATCTCTTCCCGTCCCCCGAGGCGCTCGCGACCGTGGACCCCGAGTCCCTCGCGATGCCCCGCACGCGCCGGACCACCTTCACCACCCTCGTACGCCAACTCGCCGCCGGGGAACTCCACTTGGGCGTGGGCAGCGACTGGGCCGAGACCCGTGCCCGGCTCCTCGCCCTCCCCGGCTTCGGTCCCTGGACCGTCGACGTCATCGCCATGCGCGCCCTCGGCGACCCCGACGCCTTCCTCCCCACCGACCTCGGCATCCGGCGCGCGGCAAAGGAGTTGGGACTGCCGGGCGGCCCCGCCGCCCTCACGGCACGCGCGGCCGGCTGGCGGCCGTGGCGGGCGTACGCGGTCCAGTACCTGTGGGCGACGGACAGCCACCCGATCAACTTCCTGCCAGTGTAGGAATCGGACTTCCCGCCGATGTACGGAACCACAAGGACAGCCATGAATGAGCAGAAGAAGCACAAGGTCATCGACAGCCCCTACGGCCCCCTCACCCTCGTCGCCGACGACGGCGTCCTCTGCGGCCTCTATATGACCGAACAGCGCCACCGCCCGCCGGAGGAGAGCTTCGGCCCACGCGACGACACGCTGTTCGGCGAGACCGAGGAACAGCTGGAGGCCTACTTCGCGGGCGACTTGAAGGAGTTCTCGCTCGAACTGCGGCTGCACGGAACGCCGTTCCAGCGCAGCGTCTGGCAAGAGCTGTGCCGCATCCCCTACGGCGAGACCCGCGCGTACGGCGAACTGGCCGCGTCCCTCGGCAACCCCGCCGCCTCCCGCGCGGTCGGCCTCGCCAACGGCAAGAACCCGATCAGCATCATCGTGCCCTGCCACCGGGTCGTCGGCGCGGGCGGCGACCTCACGGGATACGGCGGCGGCCTGGCCCGCAAGAAGCGCCTGCTGGACTTCGAGAGCGGAGCCGCGCTCTTCTAGAGCCGTGTGTTCTCGCAGCTCTTAGTGGAGCTTGCCCAGCAGCTCCGGCAGGGCGGTGCCGATCGGCTCCCGTACGACCTCGTCGGCGCGGTCGTCGTACGGGGTCGGGTCGGCGTTGACGATGATCAGGCGGGCGCCGTGGTCGGCGGCGATCCCGGCGAGGCCGGCGGCGGGCTGGACCTGGAGGCTGGTGCCGACGGCGATGAAGAGCCGGCAGGCCTTGGTGATCGCGACGGCCTCGCCCAGCACCATCGGGTCGAGCCGTTCGCCGAACATCACCGTCGCCGACTTCAGGATCCCGCCGCACTCCAGGCACGACGGGTCGTCCTCGCCGGCCTCGACCCGGGCGAGGGCGTCCACCATGGGCGTACGGACATGGCACCTGGTGCACACCACCTCCCGGGCGGTGCCGTGCAGTTCGAGCACCTTGCGGGCCGGCATCCCGGCCAGCTGGTGCAGCCCGTCCACGTTCTGCGTGATCACCCGCACCGGCACCCCGGCCTTCTCCAGCTCGGCCACGGCCCGGTGCGCCGCGTTCGGCTCCGCCTTCAGCGTCCGGTTCTGCCGCCGCATCTGCCAGGAACGCCGCCGGATCTCCGGATCACCCATGTAGTACTGGTACGTCACCAGCTTCTCGGCCTCCGGATCCTTTCGCCACAGCCCGTTCGGGCCGCGGTAGTCCGGGATACCGGAGTCGGTGGAGATACCGGCGCCGCTGAGAATGGCGACGAGGGGCTTGGTCGTCATGGGCCGACAGTAGAACTCCTGTCTGCCGGGGGCGAATGGAATATGACCGTGGAGCCCCGCCGGAGCGATGGCTCGCTCCACGCCACCCGGCCAAGCCCCACCGGCGCCGCGCCCGTCCGCCGCGCCCGGCTGTGCTTGCCCGCCGCGCGAGGTTGCCGTCGTCTGCCGGGCGAGGTTGCCGTCGTTCGCTGTGCCTGGCTGTGCTCGTCCGCTGCGCGAGGTTGCCGTCGTTCGCTGTGCCCGGCTGTGCTTGTCCGCTGCGCGAGGTTGCCGTCGTCTGCAGTGCTCGGCTGCCCCGGCGGCATGTCGAGCGGCCCGAAGTCCTTGGCGGGGTGGCCCGTCCGTGTGCCCCGTAGTCCCTCGTCGAGTCGTGAGCCGTCCGGCCATACTCCCTACGCCCCCGGGCACCGGCTCGGACATCGACTTGGAGATCCACCCGATTGAAGCTCGACAAGCGTCTCGTCCTCACCGCCACGGCTCTCGCCGCCGCGGCCACCGGTGTGCTCCTGAGCGCGACGGGCGGCCAGGCCGCGGCATCGCAGTCCGCCGGCCGCGGCGTCGACGCTCCCGCCGCGCTGAAGGTGCCCGACGGCAACCGGCTCACCGGCGTCCTCGCCGCCGACGGCGTCCAGACCTACACCTGCGCCGACGGCGCCTGGAAGCTGCTGGAACCGGCCGCCACCCTCCGGGCCGAGAAGGGCCGAGCCCAGCGGACCGTCGCCCTCCACTCCCGTGGCCCGGTGTGGGTGTCCACGGTGGACGGCAGCGCCGTCAACGCCGCCGCCGTCGCCAGCTCGCCCAGGACCGGCACCATCCCCGAACTCCTCCTGCGGGCCACCGCCACGCGGGGCACCGGGGTCTTCGCCGGCGTCTCCTACATCCAGCGCCTCGACACCCGCGGCGGTGTCGCCCCCACCGCCGCCTGCACCGGCACCGACCAGATCAGCGTCCCCTACTCCGCCACCTACGCCTTCTACAAGCCCGCCAAGTGATCGTCCGCTGGTGGCCCCGGGGGCGACCAGGATCACCGCATCGTCGTCACGGCGTCGGCAGGCAGTAGGCGCGGTCGTAGTGCTGGGCGACCACGTGACCGGTGTTGTCGCAGGCGAGTTGCCATTCGTTGACGCCGGTCTCGATGTTGTCGGTGAAGTTCCACAGGAGGGTGCCGTCGGCGGCGTCGATGGCGTAGAAGCCGTTCTTGTTCTTGTAGGCGGGGACGTACACGGCCTCGGGGCCGGTGGTGACCGGCAGGTCGACGTTGAGCCGGGGGGTGGGGCAGAACCAGCGGCGGGCGCCGGTCGCGGCGTTGAAGGCGTACACGCCGGAGGGGGCGGTGCCGGTGACGTACACCGTGTTGCCGATGGCGCCGAGTGAGGCGAATTGGCCGCGTTCGGGTGCCACCTTCCAGCGTGGCTCGCCGGTGTCGAGGTCCAGCGCCTGCAGTTCGGCGCCGATGGCGAAGACCGTCTTGCCGAGCACCGCGAGGCCCGGCCGGAGGTCGTAGCCGACCGGATGCCGCCACTGGATGCCGGAGGTCTCCGTGTTCCGGGCCGTCACGTTGCGCAGGCCGTCGGCGTAGATGAAGTAGCCGGAGATGAGGACCGGCATCAGCCGGACACCGACGTCCTCCGGGCTGATGGGGATGACCTCGGCCCGGCGGGTCGCCAGATCGACGGCGAACACCGTGTCCGTGGAGGTGGCGACCCCCTGCGTGTCGGACTCGCGGCTCAGGCTGACCCCGATGACCGAGATCGCCCGGTTGCTGATCGCGCCGAGTAACGTGTCGAACCGGAATTCCGGCCCAAAATCGAGGGTGAAACGTTCCGTTCCATCGGCGGCGTCGATGCCGATCACCGTGGAGCCCTCGCCCAGCGCGACCGCGACGTCGGAGATCAGCATGGTCGGCGTGGGCGACGGGCTGATGCCCTCGTAGACCCACCTGGGCCGGGTGCCGTCCTTGAGGTCGAGGCTGAGTACGCGACCCGGGCGGGTCTTCAGCAGGGCCGTTCCGTCGTGGAAGACGGCTGGTGCCTGGAGCAGCGGGCCGCCGCGGTAGATCCACAGCGGCTTGGGGGCCGGGCCGAGCGGCGCCGCGACCTGTTCGCTCGACTGCTCCTCCCGGGTGAGCAGCAGGGAGCCGCCCACGGCGGCGGCGGTGGCACCCGCCGACGCGGCGAGCATCGTACGCCGGGACGGACCGGGCCGAGGCTGGGCCCGGCGATGTCTTGAGGAGACGGTCCGGTCCGGTGTCGTCTCCCCGGTGCCACCGTACGGGCCCGGGGGCGGCGGGCCGGTGACGGTCGGCTCCTCGTCCGCGTGGGTGGGGGCGTCGGAGGCGCAGGCCACGTCGACGTCGCGCACCGGCCGAGGGGTCGGGGTGGAGTCCGTCCGGCCCTGACCGTAGGCGTACGGCTCCGAGGCGCCGTATGTGTGCGGCTTCGGGGTGTCGCCGGCGGCGAAGGGCATCTCTACCAGGCCGCCCGGCGCGGTGTCGAGGCCGGCCACCACCGCCGTGCGCAGGGCGATCGAGGCGGTCAACGGCGGCGGCAGCCAGCCGTCCTCCGTCAGCTGCTCCACACCGCCGGGCGCGCAGGCCGCCGCCAGTTTGTCCGGGGTGATGCGCAGCCGCGGGTCCTTGGCGAGACAGAGGTTGATGATCTTGTCGAGCGGGTCGGGTACGCCGGTCAGGTCGGGGGCGCTGTGCACGACCTGGTAGAGCAGGGTGGCCGCCGCGGTGCCGCTGAACGGCGCGTGCCCGGACGCGGCGAAGGTGAGCACCGAGCCGAGGGAGAAGACATCCCCCTCGGGACCCAGCGGCTCGCCGGTGGCCTGCTCGGGGCACATGTACTCGAAGGAGCCGAACAGGGCGCCGGAGCGGGTGAGGTCGTAGCCGTCGGTCGCGCGGACGATGCCGAAGTCGATGACGCGCGGGCCGTCGGCGGCGAGCAGCACGTTGGAGGGCTTGAGGTCGCGGTGCACCAGTCCGGCGGCCTGTACGGAGATCAGCGCCTCGGCGATGCCGGCGCCCAGCACGAGCACCGATTCCACCGGCAGCGGCCCGTGCTCGGCCACCGCCTCGGCCAGCGTGGGGCCGGGTATGTACTCGGTGGCCAGCCAGGGCGTGTCGCCGTCGGGGTCGGCGTCCAGCACGGCCGCCGTGTATCTGCCGCCGACCGCGCCGGCCGCCTCCACCTCGCGACGGAAGCGGATACGGAAGCTTCTGTCCCCCAACATCTCGGGCTGGATGGCCTTGACCGCGACGGTCTGTCCCTCCGGGGACCGTGTCAGGTAGACCCGGCCCATCCCTCCCGCACCGAGCCGTGCCACGAGACGGTAGGGACCTAATACCTCTGGATCGTCGGGGCCCAGTGGTTCCATGATCTCAGCTGCCTGTTCTCGGTGTCGACGGGCGAGAATCGGCCCGGCGGGGGTGGGGGTGGGGGTGAGGCCGGCTTGTCCGGGCAGCTCCCGTATGACCGTTTCCGGCGCCCCGCATCCTGCCGAAGCCGTGGCCCACGCCCGGGTCGCCCGGCCAGGCGCCCCGAGTGCTGCCCCGGTTCCGGAGCGAGACTCAAGGGTGGGGATCGCTCGGGCGGGGTCTGGGGTCAGACTAGAGGCTGGAGTGGCGAACAGGTAGCAGTTTCAGCCAGCCCTTTAAAGTTACATTAAGTGAAGCGCTCTCTCATCTCAAGTTGCGTACAAGGTAATTGACGGTATGTGGGTTGACTCCTGTCACCAGGCGCGCTCCTGACACCGTTGCCGCGGTGGCTGATCGTCGCCGTTGCCGATGGCGGGTCCCCGTAGGGGGATGGACAGGGCCCTGTCGCCTCAGCCGACCCGGTGCCCGTTCTCCAACTCGACCGGGCCCGTGCCGTCCTCCAGGGCGTCGAGCGCGGCGAGCACACGGCGGCCGAGTGTCTCCGACAGATAGCCGGGCAGTTCGTCGCGGGGGACGAGCCGCCAGGAGAGGAGTTCCTCGTCCTGCAGCTTGATCCTCGACAGCTCGTCCTCGCCGAGTACTCCGCCGTCGTACAGATACGCCACCAGCGGCGGTCGCCCCACGCCGTGCACCCAGTCCACCACGAGGAGCCGCCCCAGCTCGACGTCCAGGCCGATCTCCTCGGCCGTCTCACGTCGCGCGCCCTGCCGTGGGGTCTCTCCGTCGTCCGACTCGATCGTGCCGCCCGGAAGCCCCCAGCCCGCACGGTAGTTGGGCTCGACGAGCAGCACCCGCCCCTCGGCGTCACGGAACACCGCGGCGGCGCCGGCCAGGACACGGGGGAGGCTCGCGATGTACGCGGCGAAGTCTTGAGTGGTCATTCAGGAAGGGTAGACGGCGGCCGAGGGGCTGGAAACGGGCGCCTGAGGGGCGGCAGCAGAGCGTTCTAGGGGGCAGGACGCGACGCGCACGGCGCGGGAATCCGGCGCTCAGGCGCGGGGACTGGGCACTCGGGGTGAGGGAATTCACCACTCTCGGGCGCGGTGATCCGGCGCTCAGGGCGCGGAGCTTGGCGCTTGGGGTGCGGCGCCAGCCGCGCAGGGGCGGGATCTCGGCGTTCAGGGTGCGGGAGCCTGCTGCTCAGGGGGAGTCGGCCGCTCCGGGCGTGGGAGCCTGCCGTTCAAGGTGCGGGAGTCCGCCGCTCAGGGTGGGGGAGCCGTCGCCAATCGCAGTGTGCGCTCCGCGAGGTCACTGATCCGCACGCCGTCGAAGCCGAACACGGCGCTGCGTACGGTGTCCTCCAGCGGGTCCTTCCACCGGTCCGGGATCGCCTCCGCCCCGCACAGCACCCCCGCCACCGATCCGGCGGTCGCCCCGTTGGAGTCGGTGTCGAACCCCGCCCGGACGGTCAGCGCGATGGTGCGGGTGAAGTCGCCGTCGCCGTACAGGAGCCCGGCCGTGAGCACGGCGACGTTCGGGACGGTGTGGATCCAGCCCAGCCCCGAGGTCTCCTCGTCCACCGTCGTGAGCGTCTCCTCCCAGGACAGCCCGGTGTCATGGAGCGAGACGACGCGCCGCACGGTACGGGCGAGGCGACAGCTCGCCGGGATCGCCGTCAGCGCCTCCTCCAGGGCCGCTCGCACGGTGGGCGCGGTGAACGCCGCCGAGACGAGCGCCGCCGCCCACATCGCCCCGTACACCCCGTTGCCGGTGTGCGACAGCACGGCGTCATGGCGGGCCAGCGAGGCCGCGCGGCGGGGCTCGCCCGGGCAGGTCCAGCCGTGGACGTCGGCGCGGATGAGGGCGCCGATCCACTCCTGGTAGGGGTTGTCGTACGTGGCGGTCAGCGGCGGCCTCAGCCCGTTGGCGAGGTTGCGGTAGGCTGCCCGTTCCGCCGTGAACGTCTGCAGATACGGCAGCCGCAGCAGCCACAGGTCGCCGACCTGCTCGGTGGTGAAGTCGAAGCCGTACGTCTCCAGCAGATGCAGGCCCAGGATCGCGTAGTCGACGTCGTCGTCGCGGCAGCTGCCGTGGATACGGCCGCGTACGCACTCCCGCCACTCGGGGCGCAGCGCGCGCTCGTCGCGCTCGTCGGCCGGCTCCGGGAGGTAGTCGGTGAGGGGCAGGGCCCCGGCCTGCCGCAGATAGCGGTCGATGCGCTCCCGCGTCCACAGGTCGCCCTGCTCGACCGGCTTCCCGAGCATGTTGCCCGCGATCCGGCCCAGCCAGCCCCCGAGAACGCGGTCGGCGAGTTCACTGCCCACAGGGGTCATGGCTGAAGGTCTACCCGATTCGGGCCGGGGGCGCTCGGCGTCGCGGGCTGACCTCGGGTCGGTACGCGGTGTTCGATGGGCGGGACAGGGCGTGACGGACCCCGGGCGGTCCGGCTAGTGTCGCAGCGGCGCGACTGCCTTGACGTGCGCAAGGCCCGAAGAGCGAGGGGAATGCAAGGTGGCGAACGCCGCTGTGGACGGGATCGAAGCAGGCACGGCAACCCCGCGGGTGCTGATCGCCGCGGACAAGTTCAAGGGCACGCTGACGGCCGTCCAGGTCGCCGAGCGGGTCACGGCGGGTCTGCGCCGGGTACTGCCCGGCCTGGAGGTCGAGGCGCTGCCGGTGGCCGACGGTGGCGACGGCACGGTGGCCGCGGCGGTCGCGGCCGGGTTCGAGCGCCGTGAGGTACGGGTCACCGGCCCGCTGGGTGAGCCCGTGACCGCCGCGTACGCCCTGCGCGGCGACACCGCCGTGGTCGAGATGGCCGAGGCCAGCGGGTTGCAGCGGCTGCCCGCAGGGGTCTTCGCGCCGCTCACGGCGTCCACGTACGGCTCCGGGGAGCTGCTGCGGGCCGCGCTCGACGCCGGTGCCCGCACGATCGTGTTCGGCGTGGGCGGGAGCGCCACGACGGACGGCGGCGCGGGCATGCTCGCCGCGCTCGGCGCGCGCTTCCTGGACGCCGCCGGGGCGCCGATCGGGCCCGGCGGAGGGGGCCTGCGCGACCTGGTCACCGCCGACCTCTCCGGCCTCGACCCCCGGCTCGGCTCCGGCACGGTCGACTTCGTGCTGGCCAGCGACGTCGACAACCCGCTGACCGGGCCGAAGGGCGCGCCCGCCGTGTACGGGCCGCAGAAGGGGGCGAGCCCGGAGGACGTCGCGACCCTTGATGCGGCCCTGGCCCACTTCGCGACCGTCCTGGAGAAGACGATCGGCGAGCGGGCCGCCGCGCATGCCCTGGCCCCCGGCGCGGGTGCCGCCGGCGGCATCGGTTACGGCGCGCTCATCCTCGGTGCCCGCTTCCGACCCGGTATCGAGGTCATGCTCGACGTCCTGGGCTTCGCGGAGGCGCTGGAGAAGGCCACCCTGGTGATCACCGGCGAGGGGTCCCTGGACGAGCAGACCCTTCACGGCAAGGCCCCCGCCGGCGTCGCCGCGGTCGCCCGCGCCGCCGGTAAGGGGGTCGTTGCGGTCTGCGGTCGTCTGGCCCTTCTCCCCGAGGCCCTGGGGCACGCCGGTATCCGCCGTGCGTACCCGCTGACGGATGTCGAGCCCGATGTCCAGCGGTGCATCGCCGAGCCGGGGCCGATCCTGGAGGACGTGGCGGAACGGATCGCCCGCGACTTCCTGAACTGACGACTTCCTCGCCCCCGCCG
>NZ_AEJC01000506.1 GCF_000317595.1 Streptomyces ipomoeae 91-03
ACGGTCTTCAGCTCCTCGTCCAGCTCGCGTATCTGCTCCTCCCAGTACCGCACGTAGCGGATGCGGTCCTGCGGCCGGTAGATCCGGGCGTCGGGGAGCACCACGGGGAACACCCGGTCGGCGAACTCTCCGTGCTTCGCCGTCTCCAACAGCTCGAAGAGACAGTTCTGCGACTTCAGGTAGGCGTCGCTGATCACCAGGATCACGCACTTGCCCTGCCCGAGGCGGGCCATGAACTGCTTGATGGACGCCTTGTAGCCGATGTCCCGCCGGTCACGCACCACCGTGACGCCCCTGGCCTGGAAGGCGAGGTCCAGTTCGTCGGCGACGGCGTTGCTGGCCTCGCTCCAGGAGTACGACAGGTAGACCTCTGTGTCGGGTTCGGCCGACGACGGCGGCAGCGCCCCCGCGCGCTCACCCATGTGTGTTCCCCACTTCCTCTGCAACGCCGCCCGCAGCGGCTGGAACGCCGGATGGTTGAACGGGATGGCGTACAGCGTCAGTACCAGGTCGAACAGGGCGACGGCATAACGGGTGTCGTCCTGGAACTCGCCCGGCACCAGGCCTCGGAGCAGGGCCGGAAGGGCTGTCCGCGCGGTGCCGACGCGCAGGAGCGGGACGACGCGAGACCACTGGCCCCGGCCCGGACCGGTACACCGCCGTGCGCGGATCAGCTCGGCGTCGGCGGCCGACGTGCCCGAGGGCCGGTCCAGAGCCCGTCCGTGCTCGGGCGTCAGGACCACCAGTACGGCATCCTCGTCCCGTACGTCGGCCGCGTCCTCCACGACCAGTACGCCGGCCTCACGCAGGTCGCGTGCCAATTGCGCCGCCCACGCCGAGTCCGCCGGCAGATGGCTGACATAGCACCGGGGCACCGTACGGTCGCTGCGGAAGCTCTTCACCCGCACGAGGTACGTCTCGTACGTGCTGCGCAGCCGCGCGACCGCCTCGTCCCGCTCGACCAGCCGGGTGTCCTCCGCCCCGAACGCGACCGGCTGCTCGGTCTCCGGAAGGTCGATGCGGTCCCCACATCTGAAGCAGAACATCGTCCGCATGCCGTCGCGCAGGGAGCCCATCACCGCCGAACGCTCCTGCTTGTGCCCGTTGCCGCAGAACACGGGAGGGAAGGCGGTCACCGTCACGTCCCGTTGGTAGAGAAACCTCTCGAACAGGCCCTGGAACATGGTCCGGCCGTAGCGGGGCACCGCGTCGCTGTAGTGGAGCACCAGCTCGATCTCGCCCTCGCGCTCCTGGAAGAGCCGGAAGCCGCAGATCTGATCGCCGCTGCCCATCTCGAACTGCGCCTGGCTCTGCCAGTAGTTGACCCGGGTGAACGTCGGGGTGTGACCGAGCAGGACAACGAGCGCCGGGTAGACGTTCTCCACCCGGCCCCGGACGACGTACGACACGTCGTCGACCGTCTCGATGGCGTCGAACAGGGGTCGCTTCTGCTTGATCAGCCCGGGAAAGATCAGCAGGGTCTCCGCGCCGAGTGTGTCGCGGAAGCAGAGGTTGTGCTCCAGGAACCGCACGACGGCGGCGTCCAGCAGCACCTGTCGCTCCGCCGGGTCCAGTGTTTCGAGTTCGGGGAACTCGTAGCCCCCGCCCAGCAAGGTGACCTCGCTGAGCGCGCCCAGTTCCTGCGGATGCTTGTCGGCCCGCAGGAAGACGGACGAGGCCAGGTCGACCAGCAGCTCGGGCGCCAGCAGGACGGTCTGCGCACCGGACGAAGTCCGCAGCACGGACACGTAGCCGTGGTTCTCCAGGTGCCCGACCGCCGTCATCATCTCGGCGTCGGTGAACCGCCACTCCGGGTCCGTCTCCCGCAGCTGCCGCCGGAGCTCCGTCGGGGACACCAGGACCCCGCGGCGGTCCGGGCGTTCCTTCAGCGCGAGGGCGAACTCCTTGATGCGCTTGAACGTGCGGGTCGTGACCGTGGTGGTCATCCGCTCCCACTGGATCTGGCCGCGCAGCAGGTCCATCAGCTGCTCGACGCCCGTGCCGTTCGCCGCGCTGGTGCTGACGTACCCGCCGCTGATCCCGTGGCGTTGGCAGAACTGGTCCAGGTCCGGCTGTGAGAGCACCGGCGCACCCCTGTCGACGCGCGCCCCGACCAGGACGGCCGGCGGCAGCCGCCCGCCACCGCCTGAGAGCTGCTTCAGCCAGAACCGTACGCCTTTCAGCGGCTCCTGACGGTTGGTCGGGTCGAAGAGCACGAGCGCGAGGTCGACGTTGTCGAGGAATATCGCGTGCACGGGCCGGTAGACGTGCTGCCCGGCGAGATCCCACAGCACCGCCTCGCAGTCCGTGCCGTCGGCCCGCTGCGTACGGAGGTCGTCGATGAGCCAGAACTGCTGGCCGTGTGTCGAGGCGTGCTCCCTGAACCCGCCATGGGCCAACCGCCAGCCCAGGCCGGTCTTGCCGACTCCCGTGTCACCGACGAGGACGACCTTCGCGGTCAGATACCGGACGGACTCGTCGGCCACCTGCTGTCGCAGGAGCACGTCGAGGTCGTAGTCCCAGAGGGACAGGCCTGCCTGGTTGGTCCAGAGGGCGAGGCGGGGCAGCGTGGGGTGGAACGCGAAGGTCGGTCTGGCCCGTCTGTCGCTGTCGACGAACCCGCCGGAGACGCTGGAATCCTGGTCGTCATCGGTGTCGTCCACGTCGACATGGGGCAGTCGCAGTACCGCGACCGTGTTCCAGTCGTCCGTGCGCCACAGCCGGATCGTGCGATCCAGGGCCGTCGAGCCCAGGATCTTGCCGTCCGCCGAGAACATCACCTCCCAGACGATGTCGGTGTGGCCCTCCAGACTCGCCACGGCTTTCGTCGGTCCTCCCGTGTCGATCGACAGGCACACGACCTTGCCGTCGCTCGAACCGGCCGCGACCGTCCTGCCGTCGGCAGACCACGCGATGCAGTCCACGATGTCCGGAACAGCCCAACTGGTCACCAGCTTCGGAGAGCTCCCGGTGGTGTTCCATACCTTGACCGTCCTGTCGGCCGAACCCGTCGCCAGCAGGGTGTCGTCCGGCGACCAGGCGAGGCCGTTCACGTAGTCGTCGTGCGCCTCGATGGTCCGCAACGGCCTCCGGCCACGGGCATTCCATATTCTGACCGTACTGTCCTGCGCACCGGACGCGAGCCGGTCCCCGGAGTTCGACCAGGCGATCTCTCCGACCCAGCCCGTGTGCGCCTTGAGATGCAGGGATCTGTCGGGTCTGTCGACGTCCCACACCCGGACACCGTCGGATCCACAGGCGGCGGCGATCCTCGAGCCGTCCGGAGACCAGGCCACCTGGTTGACGTAGCCCGCCTTGCCGGGCAGTTCGAGAACAGCGACGTCCGTATCGCTCTCGACGTCGACGACACGGACACGGCTCTCGTCGACGGGCACGGCGAGCCGACGCCCGTCCGGCGACCAGGCGACGTACTGACCGCAGTCCCTGCGCGGCGGCCGTCCCAGCACGCGGTGGAGTCGTACACCGGCGCTGGACGAGATCCCGTATTCCGATTCCGACATGGCCCCCCGTCCTTCCACACCCCTCGTCACCGCTTGCACGGTCGACCGTTCCTTACCCCTCTGAGACCTTTGTTCCACGTGCGTCGCGGCGCGGCAACCGGGGGACCGTCCGGCGGCGGGGCGGCTCCAGCCATGAGGTCGCGGCGGACGCGGCGGCCACCAGGATGCTGATGTGTTCGGCGAAGTCCGGGCCAGGGAGGGGGAGTTCGAAGTCGGGGTTGTCCACGTAGCCGAGGGCCACCGCGCCGGGGACGTAGTGCATGACCGCGTCGACGAGTTCGGTGCGGGGGGTGGCGGGGCGGTCGAGGCGGGTGAGGGCGCGCAGGAGGGTAGGGAAGCTGGCGTCGTACGCGGTCGGGATGCCCGGGTCCGGGACGGCCATCAGGAACTCGGGAGCCGGGCGGGTGCCGATCTTCGTCTGCTCCCGCCACCAGGCCGCCGCCTCCGCGTCGCCCAGCACCAGGTGCTGGAGGTAGAGGCAGTACGAGGCGATGTCGTCGCCCGCGCCGGCCGCGTACTGCCACCAGGAGCGGGCGCTGTCCTCCGCGTCGGCGAGCTGGAGGATGCAGCCGAGGACGCGGGCGCCGGGCGGTTCCGGCAGGTGCTCGGTGACGAAGTCCCGCAGGGAGTCGGAGGTGGTGTGGGCCAGGACCGTCTCGCACAGGGTGCGCAGATCACGGGCCGCCGTACCGCTCGCGCTGCTCGTGCCGCCGCCCATGGGGGCCGTACGGTCGCGTTGTCCCGTGCCGAAGTCCTCGCCACGGGTGCCGAGGGCCATCGGGACTATGTCGCGCGGTATGACCGGCTCGTCGAGGAGGAGCGCTCGGGCCAGGAGTTCGTCTATCGGGGTGGGGATCATTCTGGGGTCTCTCCCAGGTCGTTCTGGAGTCCCGGGTTGTTCTGAAGGCCCTGGGCGTCCGTGGCGCCATGGCCGCTCGGGGCTGCGTTGAGCGCGGCCGTCAGGGTCTTCCGGGCGTACCGGTCGGCCGTGTGGACGGAGGCGATGGGGACGCCCAGGACGTCGGCGACGGCGGCGTGGTCCATGCCGCGCAGGTACGTGAGGACCATGACGTCCAACTGGTGGGCGGGCAGACGGCTCATGGCCTTGAAGAGGGCCATCGACTCCTCGATCTGGGCGAACCGCGCCGCCGGGGTCGACAGGACGCTCAGGGCGACCGTGTCGAAGGCGGTGCGGGCCAGTTCGGGGCAGCCGTCGACGTGCCGGGCGCGAGCCATCACGCTCCGGCGCAGCACCGACCACGCGAACGGCACCACGTCGGAGCTGGCCAGCGCCTCGTCCCAGCGGAACCACAGCACGTCAAACGTTTCCGCAACCACCTCGTGCGCCGCCTCCTCGCTCACGAAGAGCCGGGCGTACGCGAGATAGGCGGAGCGGTTGAGTTCGGTGAACGCCTGATGCTCCAGCGGGGGGATGGCGGGGCAGGTCGACAGGGTCGCCCTGCGCTGCTGGTTCTGCTGGCTGTGGCGGCTCTGGATGCAGCCGTCTATCCAGTCCGGTTTCTTCTGCGCCTCCAGGGCCGCCGCCATCCAGAGCCGGCGCATGGGCCAGGTGGGGACGTCGAGGACGTCCAGCAGACCGTACGTGATCTCCCAGCGCGGGTAGCGGCCCGTGCCGCGCAGCAGTTCGGAGATCTTGGACTTGGCCCAGCCCGAACGGTCGCTCAGCTCACTGATCGTCAGACCGCTGGCCAGGAACCTCGTGCGGAGGGGCTCCAGCCAGGCGCGGTGGGCCGTACCCACACCGTCAGCTATCGGCCCGAGCTTGCGGCCCGGCTTGGCCGCCGACGGCCCCTCTTCGGGCGGCCGGGAAAGGGACGGCGGGGTCACCCGACGCGCTCCTCGTCATGAGCCACGTCATTCGACACGTCATGCGCCACGTCTTGCGCCGCGTCACGTGCCCCTTCACGTGCCCCTTCACGCGTCACTTCACGCATCACTTCGTGCGCGCCGCGTCCTTGCGTCGTGCCGGTCAGCGCCGTCACGACCTGCTCCGCGCTCAGCACGAGCGTGGGGACGACCGCTGCCGCCGCGGCGGTCTCTCCGACGGCGGCCAGCACCACGCTCCAGCCGAGGACCGTCAACAGCACGATGACGGATAAGACTTGCCTTCTGGACATCAGAACCTCAGAACCTTCCAGACACACCAGAACCACACACGTACGTCCGAGAGGCCCCCCTCAGCGGTGCCGACGCGTCGTCGAGGAGCCGGAGACGTCAGCATGGTGTGCCGACTCCCCCTCACGCCATGCCAACGGGGAATCGCGGAACAATGCGACCGCCGCACGACAGCGCGCACGGTACCGCCTCCTAGCGCGCATCAACCGCAAAACGTGTGGCAGTGCAGCCTTCCGGGGCGAAGTTCCCGGATTTCCGCGTCCGCCCTCCCGCGCCGCGCATGATGGAACGACAGGCGCCTGAAGCGCCGGAACCTTCCCGTCCGGGAAGCCGCGCCCCTTCGTGCCGATCGAGAAGGGGCACGCCGCTCCCGCCGTGCCCCCACCGGGGCGGGCGGGGGCGGTCAGGTGTGGAGTACGTATACCGCGAAGAGCTCGGGCATGATGCCGCCATGGCTACGGGGGAGACGCCGGAGGCTCCGGACAGGGAATCGGAAGTCGCCGCGGGCGAGCGCCGGTTGATCGGTGGGCGGTACGAGCTCGCCGAGCGGATCGGCGAAGGCGGCATGGGTGCCGTATGGGCCGGCCGTGATCTCCTCGTCGACCGTGAGGTCGCCGTGAAGGAGGCGTACGTCACCGAGCGGCAGCCACGCGTCGAACGGGTCCTGCGCGAGGCGCGCGCCGCCGCCCGCGTGAACCATCCGGCGGTAGTGACCATCCACGATGTGGTGATGGCGGACGGCCACCCGTGGATCGTCATGGAGCGGGTGCACGGCGAATCCCTCGCCGCGCTGCTGGAACGGGAGAGGGTCCTCCCCGAGCGCGAGGCGGCCCGTATCGCGCTCGCGGTCGTCGAAGCCCTCGCCGCCGCGCACGCCCGTGGCGTACTGCACCGCGACGTCAAACCCGGCAACGTCCTCCTCGGCCCCGACGGCCGCGTCGTCCTGACCGACTTCGGCATCGCCTATATCGAGGGCGAGGAATCCCTCACCCGGGCGGGCGAGTTCGTCGGCTCCCTCGCCTACACCGCCCCCGAACGCATGGGCGGCCACCGCCCCGGCCCACCGGCGGACCTGTGGTCGCTCGGCGTGCTCCTCTTCCAGATGGTGGAGGGCTGGTCGCCGTTCCAGCGGGAGGCGGTGGAGGGGACGGTGGCCGCCGTACTGACGACGAAGGCGCCGACACCGCGGAGGGCGCCCCGGTTGGCGCCCGTCATCGGGGAGTTGCTGGCCATGGAGCCGGAGGACCGGCCGACGGCGGAGCGGGTCGCGGCGGTGCTCCGGGCTACGGCGACGGGGGCAGGGAATGAGGCGGCGACAGGAGCAGCGACGGGGACCGCGGCCTCCAGGTCCGAGGTCGTCGAGACCGTCGGAGCGGCCGGCCCGACCGAGCCGACCGAGCCGACCGAGCCGGGGGGTCGGCCGGGTAAGCCGCGCACCGGGCGACGGCGCGTGTGGGCGGCGGTCGTTGTCGCCGCCGGACTGCTGGCGCTCGTACCGCTGGGGATCGACCGCTGGGGCGGCGGCAACGGGGCCTCGGGGGAGGGTGGTTCAGTCGGCAGATCCGCGACGCCGACTCCATCGCCGTCGCCGTCGCCGTCGCGGACTTCAGCGAAGCCCTACGTCCGGGCGACGACCGACGAGTTCAGCTTGGACGTGCCCACCGGATGGCAGTCCCACGGCAAGAACGGCGACGGCCAGTACCGGTACAGCAAGGACGGCTTCGAGCTGATCGTCGTCCCCGGCCGGGACCGCACCTCGACGTACTCCGGCAACCCGCTGGTCTACATGCGAGAACACGAGCCGGAGTTGCAGCCCTTCCGGGATTCGACGTGGGCCACGTCCACAGGGCTTCGCCTGATCGAGACGGGAGGCCGCACCTCGGCCGAGGGCTCGTTCACGTGGGAGACGGCCGACGGGCAGGAGGTGTACGTGGAGAACATGGCCCTCCTCGTAGAGGACCGCTATCACGTCGTTCTCGTACGCGGCCCCGAAGCCGAGCGGGAGGCGGTGGCCCGTGTCTACGAGCACGCCGTCAGTACGTACGAGTACGAGCCGGTGACGTGAGCCCTGCCCGCCGCTCGCCCCGCCCCGCCGCCCACAATCCCAGCGTCACCGCCGCCGACGCCGCCGCCATCACCGTGATCCCCACCCCCGGCGAGGTCCACTGCGCGACCGCCCCCGCCGCGCCCGCGCTCAGCCCCTGAAGCGTCAGCATCCCGGCGGAGTGCAACCCCAGGGCGTGGCCAGTCAGTTCGGGCGGGGTCAGGGCGAGCAGCCGCTGCTGCTGGACCAGGCTCGCGCCGAAGCCGATCGAGGCGAGGGTGGCGCAGGCCGCGGCCACGGGGGTCGGCGGGTGCGGGGCGAGAAGGAGGTACGGGGTGGCCAGGAGCAGGAGGAGGGGCGTGGCCAGGCGGTCGCGGACCCGGGGCGGGAGGAGGCGGCCGACCGTGATGTCGCCGGTCAGCATGCCGAGTGCCGCGCAGGCGAAGAGCAGGCCCGCGTGGTCGGGGTCGTACGCCACGAACAGGGACTCGCAGCCGACGACCAGACCGTTGGGGACCCACAGGCCGAGGTAGAGGCGACGGCGTGGGGCGTACGACCAGAGGCGGGCGTTCGTCCGCCAGGTCTCGGCGACGGACGGACGGCCGGAGGCCCGGGGCGGACGGCGGGTCAGGCCGACGGCGGAACAGAGGGCGGCCGTCGCGTACAGGGCCGCCGACACCAGCAGCGTGATGTGCGGGGAGAGCAGGGCGACCAGGGTGCCGCCGGTCGCGTAACCGGTGATCTGCATGACCCCGTGCATCATGTTGAACACCGAGCGGCCCAGCAGATAGCCGTCCTGGCCGTCGTTTCTCTGGCCGTCGTTTCTCTGGCTGCCTTCCCTCAGGATCTCGTTCAGCAGGCCCCAGCGGACTCCCCCGCCCAGTGATGCGATCAGGCCCTGGACCGCGATCACCGTGAACACCGCCCACAGGGGGAGGCCGGGCAGGGTGAGCGTCGCGGTGCTCGCCGTGAAGGTCAGGGCGAGGCCCGTCGTCGTGGCCCTGGGTGGCAGTCGGTCGGCGGCGGACAAGAGGGTCGTCGCGCCGATCACCTGGGCCAGGGAGGGACCGAACATGCTGAGCGCCGACAGGAGCGGGGAGCCGGTGGTCTCGTACACCGACGTGCCGAGGGCCAGTCCGCCGATCGTGGACGCGGCGACCTGGAGGGAGGAGGACAGGAAGAGCGGAGTGAACTCCCTTGTGCGGAAGAGGAGTCTGTAGGAGCGCATGGGTGGACGATCACTCCGTCCACCGGCCCGCCGTTAATGTTTCGCGCACACGCGAAAGCACACGAGGACACTCACTCGAAAGCACACGTGCCAGGGACCACATGTCAAGGCGCACGTGCCAGGGCAGCACATGCCGAGGCGCACGTGCGGATGCGCACACGCACAAACCGGGGGCTTCATTGGGCTGGTGGCAGGTCAACGCCGACACGCTCGCCGGGAGTCGGTTCGTCGTCTCGCCGCTCGCGGAGACGTTCGCGAGTCTGAAGGCGCTGCACGCGGGGGCCGGGGTACACCCCGGCGAGCGGGACTGGCTGGCCGCGCATCTGCCCGCGTATCGCGCCGAGTTGGCCCGGGATCCGCTCACCGCGCGGCTCGTGCGGGCCGGGCTCGGCAAGGAGTGGCTCGCCGACTTCCTCACGCCCACGCCACGCGAGGGCGAGTCCTTCGCGGACGAGGTCGCCCGGGTCCGGGGCGCCGATCCGGCCGCCGCCCGCGACCATCTCACCCTCTCCCTGCGCGGCCCGCTGCCCGCCGCCCTGCGCCGCGACGACCTGCCGGAGCGGGCGGCCGACCTCCTGACGTACGTGTGGGAGGAGACCGTACGGCCGTACTGGGATCGGCGGCGGCGCGTACTGGAGGCCGATGTCCTCGCCCGTACCGCGCAGTTGGGGCAGGGCGGGTGGGTGGCCGTGCTGGACGCGTTGCGACCGGGAATGCGGTGGCTCGGGGAGAACCGGCTTCAGGTCAATCTCCACGAGTATCCGCCCCGGGAGATCTCCGGGGCGGAGTTGGTGTTCGTGCCGGTCACTCCGCAGCGTGGGGGGTGGGTGGCGTGGGAGGAGCGGGAGCGGTACGCCGTTGTGTATCCGTGTGCGGGGGTGTTGGCCGGGGGTGGGGATGGTGGGGGTGTGCCCAGTGCGCTCGGGGTCCTGCTCGGTGAGGCCCGCGCCCGGGTCCTTGTGCTTCTCGACTCGCCCATGAGTACGACTCAGCTGTGTGCGGTGACGGGGCAGGGGCTCGGGTCTGTCGGGCGTCATCTGCGGGTGTTGCTGGATGCGGGGCTGGTGCGGCGGGGGAGGGCGGGGCGGTCGGTGTTGTACACGCGGACGGCGCCGGGTGAGGTACTGGTACGCGCCGGTTGATTCTCGCCCCCGCGGCGGGGCTGCGCCGCTTCGCCGCCCGCCTGAGAG
>NZ_AEJC01000507.1 GCF_000317595.1 Streptomyces ipomoeae 91-03
GCAAGCTCACCACCGACGCGGAGGCCGAGCGGCACCGCCTGATCACCGAGGCGGTGCACCGCGAGGGCGGGCGGATCGCGATGCAGATCCTGCACTTCGGGCGGTACGCCTACCACCGCGACCTCGTCGCGCCGAGCGCCCTGCAGGCGCCGATCAGCCCGTACGTCCCGCACGCGCTCACCGACGCCGAGGTCGAGCAGACGATCGACGACTACGCGAACGCGGCCCGCCTCGCCCGGCAGGCCGGGTACGACGGCGTCGAGATCATGGGCTCCGAGGGGTATTTGATCAACGAGTTCATCGCCGCCCAGACCAATCACCGCACCGACCGCTGGGGCGGCTCGTACGAGAACCGCATGCGCTTCCCCGTCGAGATCGTGCGCCGGGTACGGGAGGCCGTCGGTGAGGACTTCATCGTCGTCTACCGGCTGTCGATGCTCGACCTCGTGCCCGGCGGGTCCAGCCTCGACGAGGTGGTCACGCTGGCGAAGGCCGTCGAGGCGGCGGGGGCCACCATCATCAACACCGGCATCGGCTGGCACGAGGCCCGTATCCCCACCATCGCGACCTCGGTGCCGCGCGGCGCGTACACCTGGGTCACCAAGAAGCTCATGGGCGCGGTCTCGGTGCCGCTCGTGACGACCAACCGCATCAACACCCCCGAGCTGGCCGAGCAGTTGCTCGCCGACGGGCACGCCGACATGGTGTCCATGGCCCGTCCGATGCTCGCCGACCCGGACTTCGTCGCCAAGGCGCGCGAGGGCCGGCCGGAGGCCATCAACACCTGCATCGGCTGCAACCAGGCATGCCTCGACCACACCTTCAGCGGTCAGATCACCTCCTGCCTGGTCAACCCGCGCGCCTGCCACGAGACCGAGCTGGTGCTCTCCCCGACCCGGCTGCGCAAACGCGTCGCCGTCGTGGGCGCCGGCCCCGCCGGTCTCGCCTGTGCCGTCGGCGCCGCCGAACGCGGCCACGAGGTGACGCTCTTCGACGCCGCGCACGAGATCGGCGGCCAGCTCAACGTGGCCCGCAGGGTCCCCGGCAAGCAGGAGTTCGACGAGACCCTGCGCTACTTCCGCCACCAACTCGACGCACACGGCGTGGACGTACGCCTCGACACCCGTGTCACGGCCGACGACCTCACGGCGTACGACGAGGTCGTCGTCGCCACTGGCGTCACCCCGCGCACCCCCGACCTCCCGGGCGTCGACCACCCGAGCGTCCTCGGCTACCTCGACGTCCTGCGTGACGGCGCCCCCGTCGGCGACCGGGTCGCGATCCTCGGCGCCGGCGGCATCGGCTTCGACGTCGCCGAGTACCTGACCGACGGCGGGGAGAAGGCGAGCGAGGACCCGGCCGCGTACTTCCGTCAGTGGGGCGTCGACATGGACTACCGCGCCCCCGGCGGCCTCACCGCCCCCGAGCGCCCCGCCCCGCCGCGCTCGGTCCACCTCCTCCAGCGCAGGACCTCCAAGGTCGGCGCCGGACTCGGCAAGACCACCGGCTGGATCCACCGCACCGAACTCAAGCACCGCGGTGTCACCATGGTCCCCGGCGTCCAGTACGACCTCATCGACGACGCCGGGCTGCACATCACCGTCGACGGCGTACGCCAGGTCCTGGAGGTCGACACGATCGTCCTCTGCACCGGACAGGAACCGCGCCGCGACCTGTACGACGCCCTGGTCGCCGCCGGGCGCTCCGCCCACCTCATCGGCGGCGCCGACGTCGCGGCCGAACTGGACGCCAAGCGGGCCATCAAGCAGGGGACGGAGCTGGCGGCGACCATTTAGGCACTGCGGGGGCTGGTGGGGCCTTCCTAGGATGAGCCCATGTCACTCCCGCACGCGATCCTCACCGCCCTGCTCGAAAAGCCGTCGTCCGGCCTGGAGCTGACCCGGCGGTTCGACAGGTCGATCGGCTACTTCTGGTCGGCGACGCACCAGCAGATCTATCGCGAGCTGGGAAAACTGGAGGGCGAGGGCTACATCCGCGCCCTGCCCTCCGAGCGGCCCGCCCGGGGCCAGAAGAAGAGCTACGAGGTCCTGCCGGCGGGCCGTGAGGAACTGGCCCGCTGGACCTCCGCACCCCAGGACCCCAGGCCATGGCGTGACGCCCTGTTCGTACGGCTGCGTGCCGCGGCGGTGGTCGGCACCACCGGCCTCGAGGACGATCTGCGCCGCCATCTCGCCCTGCATCAGCGGCAGTTGGCGGAGTACGAGGAGATCGAGAAGCGGGACTTCGGACCCGGCCGGGACACCACCCAGGACCGGCTCCAGCATCTGATCCTGCGCGCCGGAATCGACCTGGAGACCTTCTGGACCCAGTGGCTGGCGAACGCCCTGGAGGAGTTCGAGCGGCTGCCGGACCGCGGCGGCCGTACGGAATCGTCCGAGCGCGAGTAGGCGGCCGTCCCCGTCACGTGCCGTCCGCTCGGCGGCGGACCGCACGTCTCAGGGGCGACCTCCCACCCGGCGCTCACAGCCGGTGCGGCTTCGCGCGGCGGCGCAGGTACCAGACCGCCGCCCCCGCGCCCGCCGTCACGAGCGCTCCACCGCCCACCACGGTGAGGGTGCCGTAGTCCTCGGTGGCCCCGCCGATACCGCCCATGACGCCCCGTGAGGGCGGGGCCGACGAGACGGTCGCGGAGGCGGTGGGAGTGGCGGCGGTGACGATGATGGACTGGGTGCCCGCCGTGGTCCCGTCCCTGCACACCACGACCACGGTGTACGTGCCGGGGCTGACGTTCGTCCAGGACGCGGACTGGGTGGTGCTCGTACCGGTGAGCGTGGTCTGGCGCCCCTGGGAGAAGTTCGGCTGCCCGCCCACGGCCAGCGAGGCGGTGCCGAACACGCCGTTGACGCTGGTGGGGCAGTCGCTGGTGTTGACGGTGACCGTGGACCCCGTGGTGCTCACGGAGATCCCCGAGGGGACGGCGATGGCCGACGGCGCGTCCAGTGCGATCGGCAGCGCGGCGGCGGCCACGGTCAGGCCGGAGCGGAGGAGTAGCTGGGACGTACGCATGAGTCTGCCCTCCAGCGGCACGGTTGGCGGGACATCCCTTGCGCCGCCGAGGATCGGGGAACCCCGTGCTGCCTCAGGCCGAGCCAACGTGCCCAGCGCCCCGCCCGCATGCGGACCGCCCCCGAGCAGGTGACGGATTCCGCCGAACGGGGGACACAGCGAGGGAGTACGCCCAGTCGTCCCGGCGCGCGGTGGCGCGGAAACCGGTGGGCGCGGTGGCATGCCCGTCGTCCGCCCCCGGCGCGGTGGTGAGCCGTGCCGCTCCGCTCGCGGGGGAGAGGTTGTCCGCCGCGTCCCGCGCCCGCACGGCGAAGGAGTACCGGGTGCCGGGCCGCAGGCCCGTGACCACGGCCGCCGTCCGCTTCCCGCCCACGCTGTCGGAGCCCGGCGGTCGGTGGTACCGGCGGCGGACGTGGTGGCCCGTACCTCGGCGCTTTGCGGCCCGAGGTCCCCGGCGCCGCCGCGGGTCCGGACCGTGAACACGGAGGTGGTGGAGGGGCGCAGTCGGGTGATGTCCACCATGTGCTCGTCGCCGGGCACGTCCGCGGCCTTCCTGCGGCAACAACGAACCGCAGAGGGGCGGAAGCGCGGCACGGGAACGCGGCGCACGACCCACCCCCTCGGTCGTCGGTCTTCAGCGGATTAGTCTGTACCTTCTCCGTGTATGTATGCGCGACTGATGAGGTCACATCAAGAGGCAGGAGTCGGTGCCGAGTCGACGTGGCGTGGTGGGACGGCTCGTTTCACGGCTCGGCTTTCGGCTACGTATGCTGGTGTTCAGCCACGGTGTGAACTCGCTTTCCTTCCAGGCCAGTTCACGCCGTCCGGTGCGGGCCGCTGTCGTCGCCGAACCCGCGCCGGCGAGGGCGGCCGAGCGGCCGGGGCCGGGGTCGGCCCGGGTCCTCGGTCGCTCACCCGCCCCGTGAGTGCCGTGCACCGTCCGGCCCCCTCCCGGTGGCCGTCCTCTCCGACCCGCACCAGCTTTGGGTGAGTGGTCGTCAATGTCGCCCAGGAGAGGGTTCCTTATCGTGCGTGTCCGCTCGTTGACGCTCGCCGCCGCCGGCGCCGCCCTGCTGGTCTCTGTCACGCTGCCCGCCCTGGCCGACCCGCAACAGCCCATACAGCGGCGTGAAGGTGCCGTGACCGCCGCCGACTTGCTGGCCAGCGTGCGTGGCTGCGTCCGGGTGTCGCGGAACCTCTACCGCAGCGACGCCGACACCCCCGCCGTCATCCCCGTCTGCGGCGTGGACGGCGCGGTGCACTGGAAGGCCGACATGGACATCGACTGCGACGGCCGGCCGAGCGCGCGCTGCAACCGCACCACCGACCCGTGGTTCCAGCCGACGACATCCTTCCAGCAGTCGGACGGCCGCCACCTGCGCGCCGATACCCTGCCATTCATCGTCGTCCCCGCCCGAAGCCGCATCTGGGACTACCGGGATCACGGGATCACCGGCGGCTCGATCGCCGCCGTCATCTACGGCAACCGCGTCCAGTACGCCGTCGTCGGTGACACCGGCCCGCAGAACACCATCGGCGAGGCGTCGTACGCCACGGCCGAGGGCCTCGGCATCCGCCCCGCCCCGCGCGGCGGCGGCGTCGCCTCCGGCGTCACCTACATCGTCTTCGAGGACTCCCG
>NZ_AEJC01000508.1 GCF_000317595.1 Streptomyces ipomoeae 91-03
CCTGCCGCTCTTCCTGGTGTTCTCGTCCATCTCCGGGTTCGGCGGCGGCGCGATCTTCCCGATGTTCGCCGCGATGACCGCCGACTACTTCGGTGAGAACAACAACGCCTCCAACTACGGTCTGGTGTATTCGTCCAAGCTGGTGTCGGGTCTGCTCGGTTCCGGTATGGGCGCCGTGGTGGTGGGTGCCTGGGACTACTCCGGCGCGTTCGTCCTGGCCGGTTCGATCTCCCTCTTCGCGGGTTTCGTGGCCCTGTTCCTGCATCCGCCGGGACGGCCCCGTGCCAAGCACGTCCAGCCGAACCCGCAGCCGCTCGGCGAGGAGACCGTCTGACCGTCGCCTGGTTCGCTCCGGGCATGTGAAACG
>NZ_AEJC01000509.1 GCF_000317595.1 Streptomyces ipomoeae 91-03
TCCATCGACTCGGCCAGGCTCCGTGGCCGCATGTCGGTCCAGTGGGTCTCCACGTGCTCCAGGCAGGACTGCCGTGAGGCGGGCCCGTGGACCACCCGCCAGCCGGCCGGCACGTCCACGAAGTCCGGCCACAGGCTGTGCTGGTTCTCGTCGTTGACCAGCACCAGGTAGGTGCCCTCGGGGTCCTCGAACGGGTTGCTCATACCACTCCTCATCTTCACTTTCCTCATGTTCCTCACGTTCCTCACGACAGGTTCCGCTGCTTCGGGTTCCGCTCCGCCCACGCGAGCAGCCCTTCCAGGGCCCGGAACCAGGTCTCGGCGAGATCCTGGACCGTCTCGCGCGGCAGCAGGCCCTCCAGATACGACCAGTGCGCGGCCAGCACAGGCCCGTCCGCCCGGTCCTCGGCCACCACGTTGATCTCCAGCGCGTGACCCTCCCGCATCGAACCCTCCGGCCCGATGTCGGCGGCGTCCTCCTCGGGTGCGTACGACCAGTCGGTCTCCTCCGGGATACCGAACCGGCCCAGGTAGTTGAACTCCACGCGCGCCGGTTCGTACCCGGCCAGCACCTCTCGGGTACGCGGGTTGAGGTGCCGCAGCATGCCGTAGCCGACGCCGTTCGCGGGCAGCGCCGCCAGATGTTCGCGCGTCCGCCGTACGGCTTCCTCAGCCGCCCGGCCGTCCGCGAAGGCCTCGGCCGGGTCGACCGGCCCCGGGTCGAGGCGGACCGGGAAGACGCTGGTGAACCAGCCGACCGTACGGGAGAGATCGATGCCGTCACCGCCCAACTCCTCCTCGCGGCCGTGCCCTTCGAGGTCCACCAGCACCGAGGTGTCCGAGCCGCCGCCGCGCCGCCGCCAGTCGGCGAAGGCCAGCCCGAGCCCCGCCAGCAGCACGTCGTTGACGCTCGCCCCGAAAGCGGCCGGTACGGAGGACAGGAGCGGGCCGGTGCGTTCGGCGGGCATCCGGAGGATCACCTCGCGCCGGGTGGCGGTGGTGTCGTGGTCCGGGTCGGGCTGCCGTACGAGGGGGAAGGGCTCCGTGCCGCCCTCCAGGATGCCCGTCCAGACGGGGAGTTCGGCCTCACGCGCCGGGTCCCGGGCCAGCTCGGTGAGCAGCCGCGACCAGCGGGCGAACGAGGTGTCGACCGGGTCGAGCCGGACCGGCCGCCCGGCCAGGACGTCCCGCCAGGCCGCCGCGAGATCCGGCAGCAGCACTCGCCACGACACACCGTCCACGACCAGGTGGTGGGCCATCAGCAGCAGCCGCCCGGGCGCGTCGCCCGCGTCGAACCACACGGCCTTGACCATCCCGCCCGCATCGGGGTCGAGCAGCGCCCGTGTCGCCCGAGCCTGCTCCCCGACCACCCGGTTGAGCGCTTCCACGTCGAGCCCGGCCACGTCCACCCGCTCGATCCACCCGGCCGCGTCGACCGCCCCGACCGGCGGAACGTGCAGCGACCAGTCCTCGGTGCTCCGCAGCGACGGCCGTACGAGTGTCGCCCGCAGCAGATCGTGCCGGTCGGCGAGGGCCTGGAGCACGGCGGTCAGGCCGGGCAGGTCCAGCTCGGCCGGGGTGCGGACGAGCGCCGACTGGTGGTACGAGGCGAACGGGCCGCCCAGTTCGCGCAGCCAGTGCATGACCGGGGTGAGCGGCACGCTTCCGGTGCCGTCGTCCTCGGGGCGCCGTGCGGTGGTGTCGACCGTCTCGGCGACCGCGCCCAGCGCCGCGACCGTACGGTGCCGGAAGACCAGCCGCGGAGTGATGCGCACGCCTGCCGCACGCGCCCGGCCGACGAGTTGCATCGCGACGATGCTGTCACCGCCGAGGGTGAAGAAGTCGTCGTCCACACCGACCTGTTCCAGGCCCAGCACATCCGCGAAGACCTTGCAGAGCGTCTTCTCCACCGGGGTCGCGGGTGCGCGCCCGGAGGACAGGGCGGAGAAGTCGGGCGCGGGCAGCGCGGCCCGGTCGAGCTTGCCGTTCGCCAGCTCCGGGAACCGGTCGAGGGCCACGACGGCCGCCGGGACCATGTGGTCGGGCAGCCGGGCGGCGACATGGGCGCGCAGCTCCGCCGGGGCCGGTGCGACACCGGGGGACGCCGGGGTCACATACGCCACGAGCAGCTTGCGCGGACCCTCCTGACGTACCGTCACCAGCGCCTGTCCGACGGCCGGGTGAACCGTGAGCGCGGACTCGATCTCCGCGGGTTCGATACGGAAGCCACGGATCTTCACCTGGTCGTCGGCCCGGCCGAGGTAGTCGAGCCGCCCGCCGACCGTCCAGCGGGCCAGGTCACCGGTCCGGTACAGCCGCGCCCCGGGCGCGCCGAACGGGTCGGCCACGAACCGCTCGGCCGTCAGCCCGGGAGCACCCAGATAGCCACGGGCGAGCCCGCCTCCGGCCAGATACAGCTCGCCGGTGACGCCGGGCGGCACGGGCTGCAGACGCCCGTCCAGGAGGTACGCCCGGGTGCCGGCCACGGGCCGCCCCACGAGCGGACGTTCACTGTCCCCGACTCGGGCCACCAGCGCGTCCACGGTCGACTCGGTCGGCCCGTACAGGTTGAACGCCTCCGTGCCCCGCAGCGCCGCCAGCCGCTGCCACAACGCGACCGGTACGGCCTCGCCGCCCACGCCGACGACGGCCAGCGGGCAGTCGTCACCGCGCAGCAGACCGTTGTCGGCCATCTGCGCGAAGAACGACGGGGTGACCTCCAGGAAGTCGAACCCGTGCTCGACCACGGCCGCGGCCAGCAGCTCGGGGTCGCGTCGCACCTCCTCGGAGACGATGTGCACACAGTGCCCGTCCAGCAGCCACAGCTGGGGCTGCCAGGACGCGTCGAAGAAGAACGACCACGCGTGCCCGGCCCGCAGATGCCGCCGCCCGGCGGCTTCGATCGCCGGGGCGTAGAGCGTCTCGCGGTGGCTGTGGAAGAGGTTGCCGAGGGTTTCGTGGGTGATCACGACGCCCTTGGGGCGGCCGGTGGAGCCGGAGGTGTAGATGACGTACGCCGGGTGCTGGGGTGTCAGGCGCCCGGCCCGGTCGGCGTCGGTGAGATCCGCGGCCTCCCGCGAGGCGATCCGCTCCACCGTGGCGGGGAAGTCGAGCACAAGCGCACTCGTGGGCAGGGTTTCGGCGAGTGCTTCGGTCGTGAGCGTCAGCACCGGGCGGGCATCGGCGAGGACGTCCGCCGTACGTTCCGCAGGCGCGTCCGGGTCCAGCGGAAGATACGCCGCGCCCGCCTTGTGCACCGCCAGCACGGCCACCAGGAACCGGGCGGTGCGTGGCAGCGCGAGGGCCACGAACTGCTCGGGACCCGCGCCGAGTTCGACCAGCAGCCGGGCGAGACGGTTGGCCTCGGCGTTGAGCTCGGCGAAGGTCAGCTCGACGCCGTCCGAGGCCACGGCGGGCAGCCCGGGATGCAGACGCACCCGCTCCTCGAAGAGCGCGGGCACCGTGGCCGGCGCGGCGGGGAGCGGCCGGCTGTGCCAACCGGCGGTCAGTCGCCGTCGCTCCTCCGCGTCGAGGACGTCGATGCGCCCGAGTGTCAGATCCGGGTCGGCGACGACGGCCCGCAGGACGCGCCGCAGCCGGTCGGCGAAGGACTGCGCGGTCGCGTGGTCGAACAGATCGGCGCTGTACTCCAGCACACCGTCGACCCCGCTGCCGTCCGCACGCTCCACGAAGTCGAAGGACAGGTCGAACTTCGCGGTGATCCCCGCCACCTCGTCCCGCCGGGAGCGCAGCCCGGGCAGCCCGGCGTCCTCCTCGCCGGCCGCCAGATACACCACCATCACCTGGAACAGCGGGTGCCGGGCCAGCGACCGCGCCGGGTTCAGCACTTCCACCAGCCGCTCGAACGGCACGTCCTGGTGGTCGAAGGCGGCCAGATCGGTCTCCCGCACCCGGCCCAGCAGCTCACGGAACGTCGGCTCGCCGGAGGTGTCCGTCCGCAGCACCAGTGTGTTGAGGAAGAACCCGACCAGATCCTCCAGGGCCGCGTCGGTCCGCCCGGAGATCGGGCTGCCGATCGGAATGTCGTGGCCCGCCCCGAGCCGGGTGAGCAGCGTCGCCACGGCGGCCTGCCTCACCATGAACACACTGACGCCGTGCTCCCGCGCCAACCGGTGCAAATCCGCAGCCAGTTCGGCGTCGAGCGACAGATCGGCGGCACCGCCCCGATAGCTCGACTCCAGCGGACGCTGCCGGTCGACGGGCAGCGCCAGCTCCTCCGGCAGCCCGGCCAACGCCTGCCGCAAGTAGGCGATCTGACGCGCCGACGGACTGGCCGGGTCCTTCTCGTCGCCGAGGACGTCCCGCTGCCACAGCGTGTAGTCGGCGTACTGGACGGGCAGCGGCTCCCACTCGGGCGCCCGCCCGGCCGTACGGGCCGCGTACGCGACCGCGAGGTCACGGTTCAGCGGCCCCTCCGACCACTCGTCACCGGCGATGTGGTGGAGCAGGAGCAGCAGCGTCCAGTCCTCGGGTCCGGTGCGGAACACATGGACACGCAACGGGACTTCACGGTCCAGCTCGAAGCCGTACGCCCCCGCGTCGGCGAGCCGCGCGGGCAGCCGCTCGGCGTCCGTCTCCTCCACCGCGAACGGCACGCGCACCTCGTCCGGGTCCAGCACCCGCTGGAAGGCGCGCCCCTCCTCGTCGGGGAACACCGTGCGCAGCGTCTCGTGCCGGACGACCAGATCGTGCACGGCCGCCCGCAACGCCTCCACGTCCAGCTCACCCGTGAGCCGCCAGGCCGAGGGGATGTTGTACGTGGCGCTGGGGCCCTCCACCTGGTAGAGCACCCACAGCCGCTGCTGCGCCGACGACAGCGGCAGCCGCTCGGGACGCGTCCGCGCCCGCAGCGCGGGCCGGGCCCGGACACCGGTCGCCGCGCCCTCCGCCAGCCGCCGCGCGAGCCGGGCCACCGTCGGCGCGTCGAACACCGTACGCAGCGACACCTCGGCCCCGAACGCCGCCCGCAGCCCGGCGACCAGCCGCATGGCGAGCAGTGAATGCCCGCCCAGGGTGAAGAAGTCGTCGTCGACGCCGACCTGTTCCACCCCGAGGACGTCCGCGAACAGACCGCAGAGGATTTCCTCGCGGGGATCCCGTGCCCGGCCGCCGGTGCCGCCGCCCGCCGTGAGGTCGGGGACGGGCAGCGCCCGGCGGTCCAGCTTGCCGTTCGGCGTGAGCGGCAGCGCGTCGAGGACGACGAACGCCGCGGGGACCATGTGCTCGGGCAGGGACGCGGCGGCGTGGTCACGCAGCAGCGCCGGGTCGGCCGGCCGTCCGGGGGCGGGGACGACGTATGCCACGAGCCGCTGCTATGGGGTACGACGACCGCGTGGGCCAGGGACCCGTGCCGGGCGAGCACGGCCTCCACCTCGCCGGGTTCGATGCGCACCCCGCGGATCTTGACCTGGTGGTCGGTGCGGCCCAGGAAGTCGAGGGTGCCGTCGGACCGCCAGCGGGCCAGGTCACCCGTGCGGTACATACGGGCACCCGGGCCGCCGTACGGGTCCGCGACGAACCGCTCGGCCGTGAGACCGGGCCGGTCGAGATAGCCGCGCGCGAGCTGGACGCCCGCCAGATACAGCTCGCCCGCGACCCCCGGCGGCACCGGCCGCAACGCCGCGTCCAGCACATAGGCACGGGTGTTCCACACGGGACGCCCGATCACCACGCGCTCGGCACCCGGCTCGACCTCGATGGCGGTGACGTCGACCGAGGCCTCGGTCGGCCCGTACAGGTTGTGCAGCTCGGCCGACAGCACCTCGTGGAACCGCTCCGCCACCGGCGACGGCAGCGCCTCACCGCTGCACATCACCCGGCGCAGACTCGTGCACCGCCCGGCGGACGGCTCCTCCAGGAACACCTGGAGCATCGACGGCACGAAGTGCGTGGTCGTCACACCCTGCTCGCGGATCAGCGCCGCCAGATACGCCGGATCCCTGTGCCCCTCCGGCCGCGCGACCACCAGGGTGGCCCCGGTGATCAGCGGCCAGAAGAACTCCCACACCGACACGTCGAAGCCGGCCGGGGTCTTCTGGAGAACCCGGTCGTCCGCCGTAAGACCGTAGGCGTCCTGCATCCACAGCAGCCGGTTCACGATGCCCTCGTGCGGGACGACCACACCCTTGGGGCGGCCGGTCGAGCCCGAGGTGTAGATCACATAGGCGGGGCTCGACGGATCGTAGGCGGAGGGCAGTTCACCGAACGGCCCCTGCGGCAGGGCGTCCTCGACGACACACACCGGCCGTGCCTCGGCCAGCATGAGGTCGAGCCGTTCCCGCGGCTGGTCGGGGTCGAGGGGCAGATACGCCCCGCCCGCGCGATGCACCGCCAGCAGGGCGACAACCAGGTCCACGGAACGCGGCAGGGCCACCGCGACGGTGCGCTCCGGGCCCGCACCCAGACCGGCCAGGACACGGGCGGCCCGCTCGACCCGGGCGTCCAACTCGGCGTACGTCAGCCGCTGTTCACCGCAGACGAGAGCGAGCGCGTCCGGCGTCCGGGCCACCTGCGCGCGGAACAGCTCCGGGAGGGTGGTCGAGGGCGCCTCACGCCCGGTGTCGTTCCAGCGGACGAGCACCGACTCCCGCTCGGCCTCCTCCAGCACCTCCAGATCCCGTACGGGCAGGTCAGGTTCGGCGGCCACCTGCTCCAGCAGTCGCACCAGGCGACCGGCGAGGCTCTGGGCCGTCGACTCGTCGCACAGGTCGACCGCGTACTCCAGCAGCAGCGTGAGCCGGTCCGCGCCCGCCTCGTCCACGAACGTGAAGTGCAGGTCGAACTTGGCCATGCCGGTGTCCATGTCGAACCACTCGGTCGGCATGCCGAGCACGTCCGGGTCGCCGTCCGGCCGGTAGTGATAGCCGAGCATGACCTGGAAGAGCGGATTGCGGCCCGCTACCCGGGGCGGGTTGACGGCCTCGACGACATGGTCGAAGGGCAGGTCCTGGTGTTCGAACGCCTGCAGTGCCGACTCCCGGACCCGAGCGAGGAGTTGAACAAACGTCAGGTCGGACTCTCCGCCGGACAGATCGGTGCGCAGCACGAGCGTGTTCACGAAGAAGCCGACCAGATCGTCCAGCGCGTCGTCCGTACGGCCCGCGATGGGCGCCCCCAGCGGGATGTCGTCCCCGGCGCCGAGCCGGTGCAGCAGCGCCGCCGTGGCGGCCTGGAACAGCATGAACATGCTGGTGCCGGTGGCACCGGACAGCTCGCGCAGGGCGCGCCCGGTGTCGGGGCTCAGCTCCACGCGGACCTTGCCCCCATGCCCGGTCGGCTCCTCCGGCCGGGGCCGGTCCAGCGGCAGGGCCAGCTCCTCCGGCAGGTCGCGCAGCGCCTCGGTCCAGTGGGCGAGCTGGGCCTCGCCGACCTGCCCGAGCAGGGTGTCCTGCCAGAGGGTGTAGTCGGCGTACTGCACCGGCAGCGGAGCCCACTTCGGCGCACGGCCCTCGACGCGCGCCCGGTACGCGGTCGTGAGGTCGGCGAGGAACGGCCGGTCCGACCACTCGTCGGTGGTGATGTGGTGCAACACCAGCGCCACCACGTGCTCGGACGTACTCAGCCGCAACACCTCGGCCCGCACCGGAAGTTCGGTGGAGAGATCGAACGGCCGCCGCTGGGCCGCCTCGATCCGCGCGGCCAACTCGTCCTCGCCGATGTCGGTCACCGTGAACGCGGGCTCGGCCGCACCCGGCGGCACGATCCACTGGTACGGCTCGCCGCCCTCCTCCAGGAACCGGGTCCGCAACGCCTCATGACGGTCGGTCACGTCGCACAGCGCCGCCCGCAACGTGTCGACATCCAGCTCGCCGCGCAGTCGGAAGACGAGGGGGAAGTTGTAGGCGACCCCGCCTCCCGTGATCCGCTCGACCAGCCACAGCCGCCGCTGGGCCGCGGAGAGCGGGATGCGCCCGGGCCGCTCGGACACCGGCCGCAGGACCGGGCGAGCGGGTCGTCCCGCCTCCGCCCGCAACGCCAGCGTCTCGGGGGTGGGCGCCTCGAACAGGTCACGGATCGCCAGTTCCGCGCCCAGCTCGGTGCGGGCCCGGCTGATCAGCCGGGTCGCGAGCAGCGAGTGGCCGCCCAGGTCGAAGAAGTTGTCCTCCGCGCCGGTGCGGGGCAGCCCCAGCACCTCGGCGAAGAGCCGGCACAGCACCTCCTCGACCGGTGTCGCCGGCCCCCGCCCCTCCGACAGGGCGACCGCCGGCTCCGCGTCCGGCAGGGCGCGCACATCGAGCTTGCCGTTGTCGTTCATCGGCAGCCGGGGCAGGACCACGAAGGCGGCCGGGACCATATAGCCGGGCAGCCGCTGCCCCAGGTCGTCGCGCAGCCGCCGGACGAGGGCGCCGTTGCCGCGGGTGGCCGTCGGGGTGCTGGCGTACGGGGCGGTGCCACGGTCCGGGCGCGGGAGGTACAGGCCGGTCGTGCGCCGGGGTGCCGTACCCCGTACGAAGACCGCGTCGAAGCAGCCCGGTTCGTCCGACCAGGTGGTCAGCACGTCGTAGCCCTGAGCGGCCCCCAGCGCCCGCACGTCCTCGGGTTCCACGCCTGCCGCAGCGGTGGATCCCCCGCTGGGCAGCAGCCCGGCGTCCAACGCCCGCATCGCGCCGAGGTCGCCCGCCGTACGGGCGTCCGGGATGCGCCGTACCCGAAGCAGTTCCAGCCCGTCGAGCCGCGCCGCCAGCGCACTGGGCCCGGACCAGTCGTGCACCGGCGCATCGGCCAACCGCAGCGGGCCCTCGACGGTCGCCCCCTTCCCGGGCGGCCCCTCGGCCGTCGAGCCGTTCCCGGTCGGGCCCTCGACGGTCGAGCCGTTGCCGGTCCGGCCCTTGGCCGCCGGCTCCTCGGCGTACAGCACCACGTCGTACCGGTACCGCGTCAGCTCGTTCTGGTGCCGCCCCGCCTTGGTGCGGACCTCGACGCCCACGCCGAGTGTCGTGAACCAGTCCGGGTCGACGAGCAGTTCCTTCTCCAGCGCGAGCCCCCGGTCCACGGCCCGGCGCAGCGCCTCCGGGCCGGTGCCCGCGCCCGCCCGTGCGATCTGGATGCCGGTCTGGAACACCCGGGCCTGCCGCAGATCGCGCACATCGCCGAGGAAGAGGGCGCCGCCCGGTGCCAGCAGGGCCATCGCGCCCCGGATCACCTTGCGCAGATGGTCCAGGCTGGGGAAGTACTGCACGACGGAGTTGATGACGACCGTGTCGAAGAACCCGACCGGAAGCCCGTCCGTCACCTCGGCCGGCTGACAGCGCAGTTCCACCTTCCGCGCCAGCTCGGGGTCGGCCTTCAGGTCCTCGCCGAGCTTGCGGATGACGGGTGCCGCGAAGTCCGTCGCCCAGTACGACTCGGCGTCCGGGGCGAGCCGGGACATGAGCAGACCCGACCCGACGCCGATCTCCAGGACACGACGAGGCCGTAGCTCCCGGATCCGCTCGACCGTCGCCTCACGCCACTCCCGCATGTGCTCCAGCGGGATCGGATCACCGTCGTAGGAGCTGTCCCAGCCCGCGAAGTCCTCGGTGAAGACGGCCGTGCCGATCTCGGTGTACTCGGCGGAGTAGATCTCCTGCCACTCGCCGATCTGCTCCCGCTCGGCCGACTCCCGTGCGTCGGCGTCGGGTTCGGCCGGGACGACGTATCCGACCAGCCGCTTGGTGCCGGGCGCGGAAGTGTCGTCGCGGGCGATCACGGCGGCCTGCGACACCTCGGGGTGCTGTGCGAGCGCCGTCTCGATCTCGCCCAGCTCCACGCGGTAACCGCGGATCTTGACCTGGTCGTCGGTACGGCCGAGGAAGTCCAGGTTGCCGTCCGGACGGCGCCGCACCAGGTCCCCGGTACGGTACATGCGCTCGCCCGGCTGCCCGTACGGGTCGGCCACGAACCGCTCGGCGGTCAGCCCCGGCCGGTTCAGATAACCCCGCGCCAGACCGACGCCCGCGATGTACAGCTCGCCCGGCACCCCGTCCGGCACCGGCCGCAGCCAGGTGTCGAGGACGCGGGCCCGGGTGGCGCGGATCGGGCGCCCCACGGTCGGGGTCGCGCTGTCCTCCGTACCACCGCCGAGGGTGTTGATCGTGTACTCGGTCGGGCCGTACAGGTTGTAGCCGTACGTGCCCTCGGTGTCCCGCAGCGTGTTCCACACCGTCTCGGTGACCGCCTCGCCGCCGAGCAGTACCAGCGGCGGCCGGTGCCCCTCCAACAGGCCCTCCTCGATGAGGAGATGGGCGTAGGTCGGGGTCACGTTGACGACGTCGACGCGGTGTTCCTCGCAGTACGCCACCAGCGCGGTCGCGTCCCGCCTGAGCTCCTCGTCGCAGACGTGCACCTCATGCCCCTCGACGAGCCACAGCAGCTCCTCCCAGGACATGTCGAAGGCGAAGGAGACCGTGTGCGCGATCCGCAGCCGCCGGCCGCCCGCCGAGGCGATCGCCGGGGCGAAGATCTCCTTCTGGTGGTTGAGCTGCATGTTCGTCAGGCCCACGTACGGCGTGACGACACCCTTGGGGCGACCGGTCGAGCCGGAGGTGTAGATCACGTACGCCGGGTGGTCCAGGCGGAAGGACACCGACACCGGGTCGGCCGACAGGCCCGCCAGCTCGGCCGCCACCTCCCGGTCGTCGAGGAGCACGCGCGGTGTGTCACCCGTCAGCGTCCGTGACACGGCCTCCGTCGACAGCAGGAGCAGCGGGCGGGCGTCGGCGAGCATCAGTGACAGCCGCTCGGCGGGATGGTCCAGCTCCAGCGGCAGATACGCCGCCCCCGTCCGCAGCACGGCGAACAGCGCCACCACCATGTCGATCGAGCGCGGCAGCCCGAGCGCGATCACCTTCTCGGGGCCCGCGCCGCGCGCGATCAGCAGCCGGGCCATCCGGTTGCAGCGCGCGTCGAGTTCCGCGTACGTCAGGGTCTGCGCGCCGAAGACCAGCGCCGTCGCGTCCGGGGTACGGGACGCCTGCGCGGCCAGCATGTCCGCCACCGTCTCCCGCGGCACCGGCTGCCGGTTCTCGGCCTCCTCCCGGGCGAGCGCGGCGACCTCGGCGGGCAGCAGCGGGTCGAGCGAGCCGACGGCGGCGGACGGGTCGGCCACCAGCCGGTCCACCAGCAGCACGAAACGGTCCAGCAGGCTCCGCGCGTACGCCGCCTCCAGCAGGTCGGGCCGGTAGGCGAGCGTCACCCGGACCCGCTCGCCCGGCGTCACCACCAGGTTCGCCGGGTAGTGCGTGGCGTCCACATTGGCCACCGCCGTCGCCCCGTGCCGGTCACGCAGCTCGGCCAGCCGCTCGTCGGTGTCGGCGTTGCGCAGCACGAACAGCGTGTCGAACAGCCGCCGGTGCCCCGTCTCGGCCTGCAGCACACCCAGGCCCAGGTACTCGTACGGCATGACCGCGAGCCGCTCGCCCTGGACGCGGCGCAGCAGATCGAGGACCGGCTCACGCGGGTCGAAGGCGATGCGCGCGGGCACGGTGTTGAGGAACATGCCGATGACGTTCTCGACGTCCGGCACCTCGCTCGGCCGCCCGGCGACCGTCGTACCGAACGCGATGTCCGTACGGCCGGTCGCACCGGCCAGGACCAGACCCCAGGCGGCGTTCAGCACCGTGTTCAGGGTCAGCCCATGGCCGCGCGCGGTGTCGCGCAACCGCTCCGCGACGTCGGCGTCGAGCACGGCGTCCAGGTGCTCCGGGATCACCGGCTCCTGGCCCCGGTCGGCGGCCGTCGGCACCAGGAGGGTCGGCTCGTCGAAGCCGGACAGGGCGGCACGCCACGCCCGGGTCGCCTCGGTGTCGTCCTGCCGCTCCAGCCAGGTCAGATAGTCGCGGTACGAGCCGGGGCGGGCGAGACCCGCCGGATCGCCCCCGCTCTCGTACAGCGCGAACAGCTGGTCCAGGAACAGCCACGCCGACCAGCCGTCCCAGAGGATCAGATGGCGACCGACGACGAGCCGGTCACCGCGCTCCTCACCGAGCCGCACCAGCAGCATCCGGAAGAGCAGCGGGCTGGTGAGGTCGAAGCGCTGGGAGCGCGACTCGTCCATCAGCTCCCGCATCCGCCGGTCCTGTTCGTCCGACGGCAGCCCCGACAGATCCACCTCCGTCAGCGGGATCTCGGCGTCCCGCACGATGAACTGCACCGGCTGGCGCAGTCCTTCGCTGGTGAACCCGGCGCGCAGACTGGGGTTGCGGGCCAGCAGCGTGCGCGTGGCGGCCGACAGCCGCTCGGCGTCCACGCGTTCGGCGAAGTCGAAGGACTCGTGGACCGTGTAGACGTCCAGCGCGCTGTCGTCGAAGTTCGAGTGGAAGAAGAGGCCTTCCTGGAGCGGGGCGAGGGGCCAGATGTCCTCGACCCGGCCCGGCGCCAGCCGCTCGACCTGCTCGCGTTCCTCCTCGGTCAGGGTGAACGCGGACTCGCCGGAGGCGGCGGCTGCGGGTGCCGTCTCCTCGATCGTGGCCGCCGCCGCGAGCGCCGCCGGGGTGCGGTGCTCGAAGACATCACGCGGGCCGAGCACCAGACCTGCCCGGCGGGCCCGGCTGGAGACCGCGATCGAGCTGATGCTGTCGCCGCCGAGCAGGAAGAAGTCGTCGTCGACACCGACGTCCGTCAGCTTCAGCACGGCCGCGAAGATCTCGGTGAGTATCCGCTCCCGGGGACTGCCCGGCGCCCGGGTGACCGCCGCGCGCACCGCCTGCGGGGCGGGCAGCGCGGCCCGGTCCAGCTTGCCGCTGGGGGTGAGCGGCAGGGCGTCGAGGACCACCCAGGCACCCGGGACCATGGGGGCGGGCAGGGCGTCCGCCACGGCCTCGCGCAGGTCGGCCACCAGGGTCTCGCGCCCGTCGGTCCCCTCGGCCTCGCCGGAGGGCACCACGTACGGCACCACGTACGCGACGAGCGCGTCGTCCCGTACCGTCACGGCGGCCTGGGCCACCGCCGGCAGCCGCACCAGCGCCGCCTCGATCTCGCCCAGCTCGATCCGGTTGCCGCGCAGCTTCACCTGGCGGTCGGTGCGGCCCAGGTACTCGATCACCCCGTCCGCCCGGCGCCGCACCAGGTCACCGGTGCGGTACATCCGGCTGCCGGGCGGCCCGTACGGGTCGGCGGTGAACCGCTCGGCGGTCAGCGCGGGACGCGCGTGATAGCCGCGGGCGAGCTGGACGCCGGTCAGGTACAGCTCGCCGGGGACGCCGTCGGGCACGGGCCGCAGACAGATGTCCAGGACCCGCAGGCCGGTGTTCCACACCGGGCGCCCGATGGGCACGGACACACCCCGGTCGCCCTCGGAGTCGTACGGGTGGTACGTGACGTCGACGGCCGCCTCGGTCGGGCCGTACAGGTTGTGCGGCGGCACCCCCGTCAGCGCCCGCCAGCGGCTCGCGGCGGCGACCGGAAGCGCCTCGCCGCTGCTCAGCACCCGGCGCAGCGACGCCGACCAGGACGGGTCGCCGGTGACCTCGTCCGACTGCAGGAACGCCTCCAGCATCGACGGCACGAAGTGCATCGTGGTGATGCCCTGCTCCCGCACCAGCGCCGCCAGATACGCCGGGTCGCGGTGGCCGTCCGGGCGGGCGAGCACCACGGCCGCGCCTTCGAGCAGCGGCCAGAAGAACTCCCACACCGACACGTCGAAGCTCGACGGGGTCTTCTGCAACACCCGGTCGTCCGCGCCCAGCCCGTACTCGTGCTGCATCCACGCGAGCCGGTTCACGATGGACCGGTGGGTGACGACGACCCCCTTGGGGAGACCGGTCGAGCCGGAGGTGTAGATCAGGTAGGCGGGGTCGTCGGGGCGTGCGGGAAGGAGCTCGCGAACCCCCTCGCGGGCCTCACCGACTCCCTCGTGCGGCTCACCGACCCCCTCGCGGGCGTCGTCGTCCTCCACGGCGTCGAGCAGCAGCACCGCGGGAACGTTCCCCTGCGGTAGCCGGTCGGCCGTCCCGGACAACGTGACGACGGTCGTGGCGCCGGAGTCGGTGAGCATGTGCGCCACCCGGTCCGCCGGGTAGTCCAGGTCCACCGGCAGATAGGCGGCCCCCGACTTCAGCACGCCCAGCAGCGCCACCATCAGCTCCGCCGAACGCGGTACGGCGACCGCCACGAACGCCCCCGGACCGGCACCGCGACCGCGCAGCCGGGCGGCCAACGCCTCGGCGCGCGCGTCGAGTTCGGCGTACGTCAACCGCTCGTCCTCGAAGACGACGGCCATCGCGTCCGGCGTCCGGGCCACCTGCTCAGCGAACGCCAGGGCCAGGGTGGTCTCGGGGACAAGACGTTCCTCGCCCGCCGGGTGGGCCCGCAGCGCCTCGTCGGCGGACAGCAGCTCCACCGTGCCGGCCGGGCGGTCCGGGGCTTCGGCGATCGCCTCCAGGACGCGCGCGAGCCGGTCGCCGAGCGCGCGGACCCAGTCGCCGTCGAGGCGCTCGGCGTGGTGCTTGAGCCGCAGGTCGAGGCGTCGGCCGGGCTTGACGACGAGCGCGAGGGGATAGTGCACGGCGTCATGGAAGGCGTCGCCGGTGATCCGTACGCTGCCCGAGGCGTCCCGCAGATCCGTCTCGGCGGGATAGTTCTCGAACACCACGAGCGTGTCGAAGAGTTCGCCCTCGCCCGCGTGCCCGGTGAGCCGCTGGATCTCGGCCAGACCGATGTGCTGGTGGTCCAGCAGACGGGACTGCTCCTCCTGAAGGCGGACGAGCAGGGCCCCGAGCGACTGGCCGGGCGCCCAACGGAAGCGGGTGGGCAGGGTGTTGATGAACAGGCCCACCATCGAGGCGATGCCGTCGACCTCGCCGTCACGCCCGGAGACCGTCGTACCGAACACCACGTCGTCGCGGCCCGTCAGCCTGCCCAGCAGCAGTCCCCAGGCGGCCTGGACCACCGTGCCGAGGGTGACACCGTGCTCCCGGGCCCGCTCGGTGAGCCGTGCGGTGGTCCGCTCGGGCAGCTCCACCCGGACGTGTTCCGGGCGTACGGGGGCCCCGTCGGCCGGAGTACCGACCAGCCGCGTGGGCTCGTCGAGCCCGGCGAGCGCGCCCCGCCAGGCCGCGCGGGACGCGTCACGGTCCCGCTCGCCGAGCCGGCGCAGGAACGCCCGGTACGGGGCGACCTCGGGCAGCGGGGGAGTGTCGGTGCCGTAGTACGCCATCAGTTCGCGGTGCAGGACGGGCAACGACCAGCCGTCGGCCACGATGTGGTGGAACGTCAGCACGAGGCGGCTGCGCCGCTCCCCGAGCCGGATCAGGGCACATCGCAGCAGCGGCGGCGCGGTCAGGTCGAAGCCCCGGGTCCGCTCGTCCGCGGCCACCGCGTCGCCCAGCGCCTCCCGTACCTCGCCGTCCTGCGTGGAGAGGTCGACCTCCCGCCACGGCAGTGCCACGCCCCGGGTGATGATTTGCACCGGCGTACCGTCCCGGCGCTGCCGGAAGGCCGCCCGCAGCGGGGCGTGCCGGTCCACAAGCCTCTGCGCGGCGCGCCGCAGCAGCGACCCGTCGACGGGTCCGGACAACTCGACGACCTGCTGGACCACATACGTGTCGCCGCCGGCGCCGCCGGAGCCGCCGGAGCCGCCGGTGAGGGAGTGGAAGAAGAAGCCCTGCTGGAGCGGGGTCAGCGGAAGCAGTTCCTCGATCGACAGCGGGTGCGTGCCCTGGATCTCGGTGAGTTCGGCCTCGTCGACCTCCACCAGCGGGGCGTCCGCGGTCTGCTCGGTCGTGCGCTCGACGGCCGCCTGCGCCAGGGCCTCGACCGTACGGTGCCGGAACACCTCACGCGTGGTGAGCCTGAGCCCCGACTCCCGTGCCCTGATGAGGAGTTGGATGGCGGTGATGCTGTCGCCGCCGAGTGCGAGGAAGTCGTCCTCGGCCGTCACGGCGTCCAGCCCGAGCACCTCTGCGTACAGCGCGCACAGCAGTTTCTCCCGGGGGGTGCGCGGGGCCCTGCCGGAGCTCATCGCCGCGTAGTCCGGCGCGGGCAGCGCCCTCGCGTCGATCTTGCCGCTCGGGGTGACCGGCAGGGCGTGCAGCGGGACGAACGCCGACGGGACCATGTAGTCGGGCAGCCACTCGGCGGCATGGCCGCGCAAGGTGCGCATCAGGGCGTTCACGTCACGGAAGGGCGCGGGCCGGTTGGCGTGCGGGTAGGCGCCGGCCGTCCGGTACAGCGGGCCGAAGGGGCTGCCGGGGACCTCTGGGCCGTCGGTGACGTCGGAGTCGCCGAGGACGAGGACGGCGTCGAACGCCCCGTCGTCCGCGCTCCCGTTCCAGGTGAGCGCGGCCCGGTACCCGTGCTCCGCCGCCAGCGCGTACACGTCCTCGGGGTCCGTGCCCGGAGCGGCCTCCCCGCTGCTGCCCTCCAGCCGCCGCAGATCCGCCAGATCGTCGGCGAGCCGGGCGTTGGGCACACCGGTGACCCGCAGCCGTGCCGGCCGCCCGGCCAGCAGCTCCGCCAGCCCGGTGAGCCCGCCGACTGAGGCCCACTGGACCTCGTCCTCCGGCGCCTCGGGAACGGTCGTGGACGTCCCCGGCCGCAGGGTCACGTCGTACCGGTACCGGCTCAGCTCGTTGTGGTGCGTGGCCCGCTTGATCCGGATCTCGGCGTCGAAGCCGTCGAGCGCGGCGAAGAAGTCCGGGTCGAGGAGGAGTTCGCCCTCCCAGCGCACCGACCGCTCGACCGCCGCGCGCAGCGCGCTCTTGTCCTCCAACTCCTCGCCGGACGCCCGCCGGGTCTCCACGGCCGCGCGCAGCGTCCGCAGCAGCCGCAGATTGCGTACGTCGCCGACGAAGATCCGGCCACCGGGCGCGAGCAGCCCCGACACCCGGCGCAGTACGTCGACGAGGTACTCACCACTGGGGAAGTACTGGGCGACGGAGTTGATGACGACCGTGTCGAAGAACCCGGCGGGCAGTCCCTCCGTGTCGTGCGCGGGCCGCACCCGCAGCTCCACCTTCGCCGCCAGCTCCGGATCGGTGTCGACCTGGGCGCGCAGTGCGGCGACGGCCTCGGCCGACAGATCGGTGCCCCAGTACGCCTCGCAGTCGGGCGCGATCCGCGACAGGACCAGACCGCTGCCGACACCGACCTCCAACACCCGCCGTACGCCGCCCAGTTCGCGGATGCGCCCGACGGTCGCCGCCCGCCACTCGCGCATCTCCTCGACGGGGATCGGCGTCCCGTCGTACATGCTGTTCCAGCCCGCGTAGTTCTCGCGCAGGCCCGCGCTCTCGCCGACACCCTCGGCACCGGCCGCGCCGTAGAGGAGTTCGTGCAGCTCCTTCCACTCCTCGACCCGGGCGTCCTCGTCCGCGCCGCGCGGACCGTCGAGGGCGGGTACGACGTACGCGGCGAGCCGGCGGTCGCCGGGCCGGTCCTCGCGGACGACCACGGTGACCTGGTCCACGGCCGGATGGCCGCGCAGCACCGACTCGATCTCGCCCGGCTCGATACGGAAGCCGCGGATCTTGACCTGGGAGTCGGCCCGCCCGAGGAACTCCAGTCGTCCGTCGGCCCGCCGGCGCACCAGGTCACCGGTCCTGTACAGCCGCTCACCGGGCGCCCCGAACGGGTCGGCGACGAACCGCTCGGCGGTCAGATCCGGCCGCCCCAGATAGCCGCGCGCCAGACCCGCCCCGCCCAGGTACAGCTCACCGGTGACCCCGGCGGGCACCGGCCGCAGGAACGCGTCGAGGACGTACGCCCGGGTTCCCGGGTCGGGTACGCCGATCGGGACGATCGCCCCGGCCGGGGTGTCCGGATCGCACAGTCCCAGCGTGGAGTTGGTGGTGGCCTCGGTCGGCCCGTACGCGTTGAACATCATCCGCCCGCGTGCGTACCGCCCCACCAGCTCGGGGGAGACCCGCTCCGTACCGGCCAACAGCGTGGCGGTGGGCGGCAGTCGGACGTCCTCGGGCATGGCGGCCAGCAGCGCGGGCGGCAGGATCATGAAGGTGATGCCGTGCGCGTTCGCGTAGTCGGCGAGGGGCGCTCCCGGCACCCGCAGCTCGGCCGGTACGACGACGAGCCGGCCGCCGGAGAGCAGCCCGAGGCACAGGTCCCAGAAAGCCACGTCGAAACTCGGCGACGCGAACTGCAGCACCCGGCTGTGCGGACCGATACCGAACCGCTCGCTCTGCGTGGCCACCAGCTTCGCCACCCCGCTGTGCGCGAGGACGACACCCTTGGGGCGGCCGGTCGAGCCCGATGTGTAGATCACGTAGGCCGCGCTCAGGACGGTCAGGGGCGCCCCGCGATCCGCGTCGGTGGGGTCGTGGGCCGGGCGCCGCGCCAACTCGGCGGCCGTGGCGGGCGAGTCGAGCGCGAGGAGCGCCATGGCGTCGTCGGCGGACTCGGGGAGATCGCGCGCGGTCTCCTCGGTGGTCACCATGCAGACGGGCCGTGCGTCACCGAGCATGTACGCGATCCGGTCCGCCGGGTAGTCGTGGTCGATCGGCAGATAGGCGGCACCCGACTTCAGGACGGCCACCTCGGCGACGATCAGCTCGGCGGAGCGCGGCAGTGCCAGGGCGACGATGCGCTCGGGACCGGCGCCCCGCGCGATCAGGGCGTGGGCCAGTCGGTTGGCCCTTTCGTCCAGTTCCGCGTACGTGAGTTCCTCGTCCTCGAAGACCAGCGCGACCGCGTCCGGGCGCAGCCGCACCTGCTCGGCGAACATCGCCGGCCAGGTGTCCGCCGGGACCGAGTGCGCGGTGTCGTTCCAGTCGACGACGACCTGCCGGTACTCCTCCGGGTCCATCAGATCGAGCCGGGCCACGGGTGTGTCGGGGCGGGCGAGCGCGTCGGCGAGGAGGGCGCGGTAGTGGCCGAGGAGCCGTTCGACCGTCGTACCGTCGAAGATCGCCGGGTTGTACGTGGCCCGAGCCGTGCCCTCGTCGACCTCCAGCAGCACATCGACGGGTGCGTTCGGTTCACCTCTTCGGCCGGCGGTCGCGAACGCCGTGCTGAAGAACACCCCACCGCCACGCAGGGGCCGGGGCCTCAGCTCGTCGACCAGCAGGCCGAGGGGCACCCGGTGTGTGTCCGCCTCCTCCAGTGCCTGCGTCACCCTGCGCACCAACTCGCGGAAAGCGGGCTCGTGTTCGACGGACACCCGCAGCGGGAGACCGTCGTGCCCGACCGTCAGATCCGTCGCCGCCGTGTAGCGGTGCAGCAGGGCGACGAAGGCCGCGAGCCGTTCGGGACCGGAGGCGTCGGGGACGCCGGACAGCGCGCGGGTGTCCCGTTCGAGGACCGGCTGTGGCGGATGGGGCCGATCGGCGGGCAGTGAGACTTCGAGCGGAAGCGGTGTGAGCAACCGCCGCCAATGAGCCAGGACTTCCACGGAACCGCACACAGCAGCGAGCCTCCCCAGCGGGTCAGGGGTCCCGGCACTGGCCGGGGTCGCCGTCATACTAAGGTAAGGGTTACCTAATTCACAGGGTGGTCAAAGACACTCCCCAAGAGGTTTGGGGCGGCGATGCGCACGCGTCCTACAGTTCAACCGCTGGTCGTCCTACAGTTAAGGCAAGCCTCATCAAAGGAAGTTGAAGACGTGGGGACCTCGACGGTCCGGGCGGCGAAAGGCCCCCGCGCAGTACTCCTGCTCATGCTCTCGGGCGCGGCCCTGCTCGCGCTGTGCGCCCTGTCGATGGCGTTCGGCGCGCTCGGCGTCCCTCTCGACCAGGTGTGGCACACCCTGCTCGGCGACGCCCCCAACTCCCGTATCGACAACGTCATCTGGTCCGTACGCCTGCCGCGCACCGCCCTCGGCCTCGCCACCGGTGCCGCGCTGGGCCTCGCGGGCGCGCTGATGCAGGCGCTGACCCGCAATCCGCTCGCGGACCCGGGCATCCTGGGCGTCAGCGCCGGTGCGGCCTTCGCCGTCGTCCTGTCGGTCGGCGTACTCGGCATCGGCTCGGTGTACGGCTACATCTGGTTCGCCTTCGCCGGCGCGTTCGTCGCCAGCGTGCTGGTGTACCTCCTCGGCGGACTCGGGCGGTCCGGCTCCACGCCGGTCAAGCTCGCTCTCGCCGGAGTCGCCGTCACCTCGCTGCTGTTCTCGCTGACCAGCGCCATCGCCCTCACCGACCCGGACGCCCTCAACCGCTACCGCTTCTGGAACGCGGGCTCGCTCGCCAACCAGGACGAGGAGGTCCTGCTCCGCGTCCTGCCGTTCCTCGCCGTCGGCGCCGTCCTCGCACTGGCCTGCGCCCCCGCGCTGAACAGCCTCGCGCTCGGCGACGACGTCGCCAAGTCGCTCGGTCTCAAACTCGGCCTGGTCCGCGTCCAGGGCGTCGTGGCGATCACCCTGCTCACCGGGGGAGCGGTCGCCGTGATCGGCCCCGTCGTCTTCGTCGGCCTGGTCGTCCCCCACATCGCCCGCGTCCTCGCCCAACTGGTGGGCATCGGCCCCGACCACCGCTGGCTGCTGCCCCTGTCGGCCGTACTGGCCCCCTGCCTCCTCCTGGCCGCCGACATCATCGGCCGCCTCATCGCCCGCCCCACCGAGGTCCAGGCCGGCATCCTCGTCGCCTTCATCGGCGGCCCCTTCTTCATCGCCCTGGTCCGCCGCCGCCGACTCGCGGAGCTGTGAGCGATGACTTCTCGACCGTGGAGCGGTGAACGCATGGCCTTCGTGAAGGGCGGCCCCGAGCCCGTGCCGACCGAGCCACGGAGCCGCCGACCTGTGACCTGGGCATTGCCGGGGCCGACGACTCGCGACGGCCGAACACGCGGAGCGGCGCGCCACGCCGGCGGCGTCCGCGCGGCGGTTGGTCGTGCCCACCCGGCCTGTGCGGCCCCGAGCCGGGCCGGCGGTGTCCGTACAGCTGTGAGCCGTGTCGACCGACCCCATGGAGCCGTGTGCCGATGACCACCGATCTCGCGCCCGGGCCGGGCCCCGGAGAGGCCATGGCTCCCCGGGCTCCCCGGCGCCGTACGACCGGCCGGATCGCCTTCCGGCTGCCCGTGCCGCCCGTCTCCGGTGTCGTACGGCCCCGGCTGTTGGCCGTGTGCCTGGTACTGGCGGCCGTGACCTTCCTGGCCTTCGCCGTGGAGACGTCCGTCGGGGACATCGCGCTCCCGCTCACCGATGTGATCAAGGCCCTGGTGGGCTCGGGCGACCCGGCCACCGAACTGATCGTCCACGAGCTGCGGCTGCCGCGCGCCCTGGCCGGGCTGCTCGTCGGCGTCGCCTTCGGTGTCTCCGGTGCCCTGCTCCAGACCGTCACCCTGAACCCCCTGGCCGGCCCCGACATGATGGGCATCACCCAGGGCGCGGGCACCGCCGTGGTCGCCGGGATCGTCCTCGGCTGGGACGGCGGCATGGGCACCCAGGCCCTCGGCCTCCTCGGCGCGCTGATCGCCGGGCTGCTGGTGTACGTCCTCGCCTGGAAACGCGGCACCACCGGCTACCGCATCGTCCTCGTCGGCATCGGCGTCGCCTGGATCTGCACCAGCGCCACCGACTACCTGATGGCCCGCGGCCAGCGCTTCCAGGCGCAGGCCGCGCTCGGCTGGCTCGTCGGCAACCTCAACGGCCGCACCTGGGACCAGATCGGCCCCCTCGCCCTCACCATGGCCGTACTGCTCCCGGCGGCCCTGCTGCTCGGACGGCAGATCCGCACGCTGCAACTCGGGGACGACGTCGCCCGGGGCCTGGGCACCCGGGTGCAGATCGTCCGGGTGGCCGTCCTGCTCATCGCCGTCGGCCTCGTCGCCTTCGGCACGGCGACCGCCGGGCCGGTCGCCTTCGTGGCGCTCGCCGCACCCCAGGTCGCCCAGCGCCTGTCCGGCACGGCGTTCCCACCGCCGCTGGCGGCGGGCCTGACCGGCGCCGTGATGGTGCTCGGCTCCGACCTCGTCGCCCGCAAGATCATCCCGGACACGGAACTCCCGGTCGGGGTCGTCACCGGTGTGCTCGGCGCACCCGTCCTGCTGTGGCTGCTCATCCGCGCCAACCGCGCCGGTTCAGGAGGCTGAAGACGTGTCATCGAAGTACGAGCCGGGCCGCGACCTGGACGGCCGCACCCACACCGGAGGCGACCGCGGAGCCGGCGGCCCCGTCGACGGCCCCGATCTGCGCGCCGAGAACCTGCGCCTGGCGTACGACGACCGGATCGTCGTGGACGGCCTCGACCTGGTGATCCCCTCCGGCCGGGTCACCGCGATCGTCGGTGCCAACGCCTGCGGCAAGTCCACCCTGCTGCGCGCCCTGGCCCGGCTGCTGACCCCCAAGGCCGGCACCGTGTACCTCGACGGCCGCTCCGTGCACTCCATCCCGACCCGTACGCTCGCCCAGCAGTTGGGCATCCTTCCGCAGTCGCCCGTCGCACCCGAGGGGCTGACCGTCATCGACCTGGTGGGACGCGGCCGATCCCCGCACCAGACCTGGTGGCGGCAGTGGTCGCAGAGCGACGAGGAGGCCGTGCGCGAGGCGCTCAGAGCCACCGCCATGACCGACCTCGCGCACCGGGCCGTCGACGAACTCTCCGGCGGCCAGCGACAGCGCGCCTGGATCGCCATGGCCGTCGCCCAGGGCACCCCCGTACTGCTGCTGGACGAGCCGACGACGTATCTCGACCTCGCCCACCAGATCGACGTCCTCGACCTGGTCACCGACCTCAACCGGCACCAGGGCCGCACCGTCGTCATGGTCCTGCACGACCTCAACCAGGCCTGCCGCTACGCCGACCACATCATCGCCATGAAGGCCGGCCGCGTCGCGGGCGAGGGCGCCCCCGCCGACGTCATCACCGCCGCCATGGTCGAGGACGTCTTCGGACTGCGCTGCGTCGTCGGCGAGGACCCGGTCAGCGCCACCCCCATGGTCATCCCCATGGGCCGCCACCACGAGGGCGACACGGACGCGGCGGCCGTGCCCGTGTCGGGCACCACCGGCTGACGGCGACCGCCGGTGCCCTCGGGGCGCCGGAACCGTACGGCCCGCCCGTAGCCGAACACGGCCCGCCCGAACTCGGTTCGGGCGGGCCGTATCGGCGCCGGACGGGCCGATCAGCTCCTGCGGACAGGAGCCGCTGGTTCACGGATGCGCCGTCAGATACCCGCCCATCGTGCGGAAGTACTCCGTCGCCTCGTACTCCGTGCCGTCCTCGGTCCGCACCCGCCGCACCAGCAGCCCGGGCAGCCGCCCCGAACGAGCCTCGCGGCCCGCGACGATGACGACGCCGTCGCCCTCCCGGATGAAGATCCGGCCAGGAGTGCCGCCGTAGCGTCCCTGCGACACGCCGGCCGAGACGATGCGGATGCGCTCGCCGCGATGATGGGTGAAGGCGTTCGGATACGGGTCGGACTGGGCCCGTACGAACCGCTCCAACTCCTCGGCGGTCCAGGTCCAGTCGATACGGCTGTCCTCCAGGGACCGCTTGTGGAAGAAGCTGGACCGGGAGCGGTCCTGGGGTGTCCACACGGCCTTGCCGGAGGCGATGAGGTCGAGCGAGTCGGTGACGAGCGGGCCGATCAGATCGACCGTGCGGTGGAACAGGTCCGTCGCCGTGTCCTGCGGCCCCACCGGCACCGAGCGCTGCAACAGGACGTCACCCATGTCGAGTTCGGCGTCCATGCGGTGGGCGGTGACACCGACCTCCGGCTCTCCGTTGATCAGCGCCCAGATGAGCGGGGAGAACCCGGCGTACTTCGGCAGCAGCGAGTCATGGATGTTGAGCGTGCCGTGCGGCGGCAGCTCGAAGATCTCCGGCGGCAGCCAGGTACGCCAGTTGTTGGCCACGATGAGGTCGGGATCGGCCTCCTTGAGCCTGCGCAGCAGTTCCTCGTCACCCGGCCGGTTGCGCAACAGCACCGGCACACCGTGCTGTTCGGCGAGATCGGCGACCGAGTCGTTCCAGATCTTCTCGTACGCGTGGTCGCTCCTGGGATGGGTGACGGCCAGTACCACATCGTGTCCGGAGTCCAGCAGAGCCTGCAGCGTTCGGTGTCCCCAGGTCTGGTACCCGAACATGACGACCCGCATATGAGCCCTCCTCAGCCGTTGCTAGGTAAGGCTTACCTTATCTAACATGTGTCTGCTTGGGGGAGGCTGTGACCTCACTTGAGGAACGCTGTGACCCCCGTCTACTGGGAGGCGATGACGCGGTGACGACGCTGCAGACCGGGCCGGACTCCATCTACGACGTACTGGGCATCGGATTCGGCCCATCGAATCTCGCACTCGCCATCGCCCTGCACGAACACACCGTCAACTCACCGTCGAACGACGGGCTTCGGGTCGGGTTCCTGGAAAGACAACCTCGGTTCGGCTGGCACCGGGGCATGCTCATCGACGACGCCACCATGCAAGTGTCCTTCCTCAAGGACCTGGTGACGATGCGTGACCCCACCAGCGACTTCAGCTTCCTGTGCTATCTGCGGGACCAGGGCAGGCTTGTCGACTTCCTCAACCTCAAGACCCTCTTTCCTCTCCGCATCGAATTCCACGACTACTTCGAATGGGCCGCCGCCCGGGTCGCGCATCTCGTCGAGTACTCCGCCGAGGTGGTCTCCGTGCGCCCGGTCACCGAGGACGGCGAGATCCGCTACTTCGACGTCACCAGCCGCGACCCCGAGAACCCCGAGCGGCTGACGCTCCGCCGCGCCCGCAGCATCTGCGTGGCCACCGGCCTGGAACCGCATCTGCCACCCGGCGCCGCCCTGTCCGAACGGGTCTGGCACAACAGCGAGTTGCTGCCGAGGGTCGAACAGGTCCGCGGCTCCGGCGCTCCGATACGCCGCGCCGTCGTTCTCGGCGCGGGCCAGAGCGCGGCGGAGGCCGTCGACTACCTCCACCGCAGTTTCCCCGACGCCGAGATCTGCTCCGTCTTCGCCAAGTACGGCTACACACCCGCCGACGACAGCCCGTTCGCCAACAAGATCTTCGACCCCGAGGCCGTCGACCTGTACTACGGCGCGCCCCGCGAGGTGAAACAGTCGCTCTTCGACTACCACCGCAGCACCAACTACTCCGTCGTGGACATGGACCTGATCGAATCCCTGTCCCGGGCGATGTACCAGGAGAAGGTCCAGGGCCGGGAACGGCTGCGGATGATGAACGTCTCCCGCATCCGTGACGTCGAGGCGGGCGGCGACGGCGTACGGGTGACCGTGGAGTTCCTGCCGACGGGGGAGCGCGAGGTCCTGTCCTCCGACCTCCTCGTCTACGCCACCGGCTACCAGCCCCGGGGCCTGGGCGACAACCTCGGGGAGATCGGCAAACTCTGCCTCCGCGACGACGAGGACGCCCTCAGGGTCGGCCGCGACCACCGGGTGGCGACCGCCCCCAACGTCACCGCCGACATCTACCTCCAGGGCGGCACCGAACACACCCACGGCCTCACCTCGACCCTGCTGTCCACCACCGCCGTACGCGCCGGAGAGATCTGCAACACCCTCCTCGCCCGGCGGGCCATGAGCTCGACGGAGGCGAGCGGATGACGGACGGTCCGATGACGGACGGTCCGATGACGGACGGTCCGATGGCAGACGGCCCGATGACAGATGGGCCGATGACGGCGGAGTGACGGCGACGGATCTGACGGCGACGGATCGATGGACGCGAGCCGGGTGCACGGTCGAGGTCGACGAGTGCACCCGGTTGCGTGCCCGTGCCGCAGCGCAGTTCGGCGTGCGCCTCCGGGCTCAGCAGCCGGTGGAAGACACCCCTGGGGCGGGTGAGGCAACCGGTCGGCGCGCGTGACGCGGTCGGCGAAGCAATCACTGAACAGCCGCCTCGATCGATGCTCGCCGAAGCAAACCGGTCATTTGCTTGGCGAGTTGACGTTCTGGCCGGGCGGAACCGGATGATCGGCATCCGTGACGCGCTAGCATCACGGCGTGATTACGGCCAGTTCGCCCCGACGCGTGGCTCGGGCCCGCCTTTCCACGGGCCCGCTGCTGCGCCTGCTGGGCCTCGCCGTGGTCCTCTTCGCCGTCGCCCTCATGCATGGGGCGACCCCCGAGAGCGCCAGTGGACACCTCGTGACCAGCGCGATCACACCTCCGGCCGCGTCGTCCGAGCGCCTGCTCGACCACGTCCACGGAAGCCCTGTCTCCCCGGAGCCGCCGGTCGCCTCGGCAGCCGAGGGATTCGTCGGCCCCCGTGAGGGTCACGGCGATCACACGCCGAGCCATCCCGGTGATCAATGCGCCGCCGCGCAGCCGTACCCAGGCCCTTCTCTCGCACAGCCGCGCTTTGCGGTGTCGGTCAGTGAAGCTGTCGCCCCTGCCTGTGGGCCGACTGTGCGGGAGACCGGCGACTCGTGGCGCCCCGATCGGTCGTCAGCCGCCCTGAGAGCACTGGTCGTTCAGCGGATCTAGACCCCGGGTCCTCCCTCCCACCCGGCTGTTCACCCGCACCCGTACCATCCACGCCCGGCGCCCTCTCTCCGGTCCCGCACCGCTGAGCCGATGAGCCGCCCGGCGTGCTCGGAGGACCCCTGTGCCGACACGCACCCGCATGCCCTCGTACGTCCGACGGGCACAGGCCGACTCGCCATGGCCGCGCCCAACGGCATGGCCCGGACTGCTCGCCGCCCTCGTGCGAAGCTGCCTGCCCCTCGCGATCGTCCTGTGCGCCTTTCTGCACGGACCGATCGACGAGGCGACGCACCCGCTGACCGCGACCGTCCCGGCCGTGGCCCTGTCCTCGCCCGGCGACGAGCCGCCGCACGGACCCCACGGCCACCACGCGGCCGAAGAGTGCGTACCGGCCGGAGTAGTGCTGCGCGCCCCGGCCGTCCGGACGACGGACCAGCCCTCCACCGCCGCCACGACACCTCTGCTCGCCGGCGTCGCCGCGTTCGCCGTGTGCCCGCCGCGATGGGGGCGCCGCCGTCCGCACCGATGCCGACGCTCCCGTACGGGCAGGTCGGCCCTGGTCCGCACCTCCCGGTGGCGCATCTAGACCTCTCGCCCGCAGCCGGCCCGTACCGGCGCCGCGCGCACGGCCGGCGACCAGTGGACCATCCGTCCGCTCACCGCTGTGGCCGTGGCGCGAGATGAGCACGCACCCGCCTCATCGTCCAGCGAGAGCGAAAGACATGCAGCCGATCACCAACAGCACGATGAACAACGCCACGACGCACAACACCGCGACGAACAACACCGCGACGAACAACACCGCGACGAACAACGCCACGACGAACGACACCACCGCTACGAGCGTCATGAGCGCCCCGCTCACCGGCACCACGGCCCACACCGCCACCACCGGCGCGGCCAACCCCCTCGCGGTGACCAGCGGTTCGCCCCTGCCCGCGCTCGTGGGCAACACCCCCCTCCTCCGCGTCTCCCAGCCCCTGACCCCGCCCGGACACGGCTTCTGGGCGAAGCTGGAGGGCTTCAACCCCGGCGGCATCAAGGACCGCCCGGGCCTCCACATGGTCGAACGGGCCCGCGCACGCGGGGAGTTGCGGTCCGGTGGGCGGATCATCGAGTCCACCAGCGGCACCCTCGGCCTCGGTCTCGCGCTGGCCGGAATGGTGCACGGCCACCCCGTCACCCTCGTCACGGACCCCGGTCTCGAACCCTCCATGACGCGGCTGCTCGGTGTGTACGGCGCCGAGGTCGACATCGTCACCGACCCGCACCCGACGGGCGGCTGGCAGCAGGCCAGGCGGGACCGGGTCACCGAACTGCTCGCCCGGCACCCCGGCTCCTGGTGCCCGGACCAGTACAACAACCCGGACAACACCACCGCGTACACCCCGCTGGCCCTCGAACTCGCCCTTGAGCTGCGCCACATCGACGTCCTCGTGTGCAGCGTCGGCACCGGCGGGCACTCCGCGGGCGTCGGCCGGGTGCTGCGCCGGCTCTACCCGGACATACGGATCGTCGGCGTCGACACCGTCGGCTCGACCATCTTCGGCCAGCCCGCCCGCCCCCGGGCGATGCGCGGCCTCGGCTCCAGCATCTACCCGCGCAACGTCGCCTACGACATATTCGACGAGGTCCACTGGGTCGCCCCGCACGAGGCCGTGTGGACCTGCCGCCGCCTCGCCGCCTCGCACTACGCCACCGGCGGCTGGAGCGTCGGCGCGGTCGCCCTCGTGGCGGGATGGCTCGCCCGGACGACGGCCGCCGACACCCGTATCGCGGCGGTCTTCCCCGACGGACCGCAGCGCTACCTCGACACCGTGTACGACGACGAGTACTGCGCCCGGCACGGACTCCTCGACGGACCGCCGCCCCTGGAACCGGAGGTGATCGGCCGCCCGGACGAGAAGGAGGTCGTCCGCTGGACCCGCTGAGCCGACGTCGTCGACCCCCTCACCCTGACCGCCGCGACCCGCGAGGGGACGGCCGAGGCCCGGGAGGGGACGGCCGAGTGAAGGGCACCCTCGCACAGGTGCGCTCCTACGACCGCGCCGTCCAGCTGTTGATGGTCAACCAGTTCACCATCAACCTCGGCTTCTACATGCTGATGCCCTACCTGGCCGCCCATCTCTCCGGCACGCTCGGCCTCGCCGGCTGGGTCGTCGGACTCGTGCTCGGCGTACGGAACTTCAGCCAGCAGGGCATGTTCGTGGTCGGCGGCACACTCGCCGACCGGCTCGGCTACAAGCCGCTGATCGTCGCCGGCTGCGTGCTGCGGACCGTCGGCTTCGCGGCGCTGGGCTTCGTCGACTCGCTGCCCGCGCTACTGGCCGCCTCGGCGGCCACCGGCCTCGCGGGCGCCCTGTTCAACCCGGCCGTACGGGCGTATCTCGCCGCGGAGGCGGGGGAGCGCAGGGTCGAGGCGTTCGCCCTGTTCAACGTCTTCTACCAGGCCGGAATACTGCTCGGCCCCCTGGTCGGGATGGTCCTCACCGGCGTCGACTTCCGCGTCACCTGCCTGACGGCGGCCGGCATCTTCGCCGTACTCTCCGCCGTCCAGATCCGCGCCCTGCCCGCGCGCGGGCGCGAGGACGAGGACGGCGAGGTGCGGCGGGGCGACCGCCCGGAGAGCGTGCTCGCCCAGTGGCGGGGCATCCTCGCCAACCGGTCGTTCCTCCTCTTCTCCGCCGCCATGACCGGCTCGTACGTCCTCACCTTCCAGGTGTATCTGGCCCTGCCCCTGGAGGTACGACGCCTGGGCGGGGCGGGCGAGTTCGGCACGGCCGCCGTGGCGGTGCTCTTCGCGGTCTCGGGGCTGAGCACGATCCTCGGCCAGACGAGGGTGACCGCCTGGTGCAAGGCACGCTACGAGCCCGGCCAGGCGCTGATCCGGGGGCTGATGGTCATGGGCGCCGCGTTCGTCCCCCTGCTGCTCGCCG
>NZ_AEJC01000510.1 GCF_000317595.1 Streptomyces ipomoeae 91-03
GAGCCCGAGAGACACGCCGAACAGACAGGGACAGACCATGCAACTCGCCCACCACGGTACGGGGACCAGGATCGGCGCGGCCGACCCCGGACTCGTGCACCGCGTCCGGACGGCCGTCCAGCACGTCGTCGCACAGACGTCGACCACGGCGCAGGTCGACGACCTGGCGTTGCTCGCCGCCGAACAGAGCGACACGTCCGGCGGCTGGTACCCGCCCAGTGTCGCCCACGGGCAGGCGGGTACGGCGCTCCTGCACCTCTACGCCGCGCGGGCGGGCATGGGCAACCTCGACACGGCCTTCGATCACATGCGCGAGGCGGTTCTGTCCACCCAGGTCGAACCCCTCGAACACCATGGTCTGTTCGCCGGAACCAGCGGCCTCGCCCTCGCGCTCGCGGACATCACCCGCGACGAGCCCCGCTTCCGCCCCAGCCTGGACCGGCTGTATGAACAACTCGCCGACCAGATCCTCGCCGCACCACCGCGACAGACCGAGCGGGCCGTCAGCGACCTGGACTACGACCTCGTGACCGGAGCGGCCGGCACCCTCGTCCAGCTCAGCTCCCTCACCGAGCCGACCGACCGGATCTCCGAGGCCGCCGACGCACTCGTCGACTACCTGATCTGGCTCAGCCAACCTGCCGAGACCGCGGGCACACCGTACCGCTGGCTCATCACCCCGGCGCACTACCCGCCTGTCGGCGATTACCACGCCAAGTACCCGCACGGCTACCTCAACCTAGGTCTGTCGCACGGAGTTCCGGGGGTGGCCGCCGCGCTCGCCGCCGCCTGGGAGGCGGGCCACCGCCGCCCGGGCCACCTGGAGGCCGTCGCCACCCTCACCCGATGGATCCGGGCCCAGGCCGCTGTCGACGAGCACGGCCCCGTGTGGGGCGACGGCACGCCCGTCGACGAGCACGGGCAGGAGGTCACCTCCGAGTGTGGACACGACCGGGTCGCCTGGTGCTACGGCAGCGCGGGCATCGCCGGCGCGCTCCTGACCATAGCCACGGCCACCGCGGACGAGGAACTGCACGCCACTGCCGTCGCGGCCTTCGACGCCGCACTGACCCGTGCGCGACATCTCGCACCGCTCTCACCCACTCTCTGCCACGGCCTCGCCGGACTCGTCATGCTCGCCCTGGAGTTCGCGCCCTGGAGCACGACCGCCCGTGACCGGCTGCCGGAGCTGGTCGGGCAGTTGCTCGACCGACACGATCCGGACCGCCCGCTCGGCTTCACGGACGTGCCTCGCCCCGGACAGGCCGTCGACGACCCGGGGCTTCTCACCGGGGCCACCGGCGTCGCCCTCACCCTGCTCGCCGCCGTCGGCGAGGAGCGACCCCACTGGTTCCGAATCTTCCTCGCCCGGTGACGGCCATGTCCCTGTACGAGCCCGCCGGGTTCTTCCTCCTCCGCTCCCCCGTTCTGCCCGTGGACACCTATCTCGACATCATGGCCGACCCCGCCCGCACCCCGCAGGCCCTGGTCGACCTCGCCGGCCGTCCCGACATCGCCCGCGCTCTGCTCATCGCGAGCGAGGATCTGACCGGCGGTCTCGACCGGCTCGACAGCCTGAGCGAGAAGCGCACCCGGCGGCTGCACTCCCGGCTGCTGAGGTACGCGACGCGCATGGCGACCCGGCCCACGCCCTTCGGCGCGTTCTCCGGCGTGGCGATGGGAACGTTCGGACCCGGCTCGGAAGCCCGACTCGGCCGGCCCCAGGAACACCGAGTCCGCGTGCGCGCCGACATGGGCTGGCTGCTCGCCCTGATCGAGCGGCTGGAGACGGACCCCGCCCTGCTGCGCCAACTCCACTTCGTCCTCAACCCCATGGCCCATCTCGCCGGCGACCGCGTCGTCCTGCCGCAGGCCGACAAGTACGGCCGACACGACGCACGCACGGTGCGCGTCCGGGCCACCCCCGCCGTGGACCTGGTCATGCGGACGGCCGCCACACCTGTCCCCTACGAGCAACTCACGGCCGAACTGTCGACCGCCTTCCCGGATGTGTCGCCGGAGTCCGTCGAAGGGCTGGTCCGCCAGTTGTGGGACCTCGGCTTCCTCACCGGCGACCTGCGGCCCCCGCAGACCGCGGAACGCCCTGAGCTGCACGTCCTGAAGAAACTCACCGGCGTCCCGGCCGCCACCGCCGCCGCCGAACAGCTGCGTGCGGTGGCCGACCTGGCCGACCGTGTCCACGACACCGAGTCGCTGCGGCGGCTGTCGGTCGCCCAGCGCGACCTGGTCCCCGAGCACACGGACCGGACATACCAGGCCGACACCGCACTGGACCTGCGCGATCCGGTCCTGAACGAGTCGATCGCGCACGAGGTCGCCGAAGCCGTGGGCGTCCTGGTCCGGCTCAGCGCGGCCCATGGCACGCGCACCCCGCTGACCCGCTACCGCGAGGAGTTCGCCGAGCGCTACGGCGCCGGGACGCGCGTACCGGTCCTCAACCTGCTCAATCCCGACACCGGGCTGGATGCACCGCCCACCTACACCAATCCGCCCCGCAGCATCGCGCTGCCTCCCGCGCCCGCCGAGGACACCTCCCGGCTGGACGGCGCGCTCGTCGAGTTCGCCCAGCAGGCGTGGTGGGACCGGGCCGTCGAGGTCGAGCTGACCGACGCCTGGCTGGACCGGCTCGCCCCGGCCCGCCCCGGGCCGGGGGACCCGCCACCCGCGCTGGAGGCGTACGTCCAGATCGACGCCTCGGACCGCGAGGCCCTCGACCGGGGCGAGTGGCGGGCGGTCCTGCGATCCGACAGCCTCGCCTACGGTGGACGCACCTTCGGACGCTTCGGCGACCTGCTCGGTGAGGCCGCCGGGGACCGGCTGCGCGACTATGCGCGGCGCGAGGAGGCGCTCTTCCCCGATGTTGCCTACGCGGACCTGGCGTTCCTGCCGCCGTACGGCCGGGCGGCCAATGTGACGCTGCGCCCCGCCATCCGGCCGTACGAGATTCCCGTCAACACGACGCCGTCGGTGGCCCCGGACCGGGTCGTCCCGCTGGACGACATCCTCGTGGGTGTCGCCGACGACCGGTTTTACCTGTGGTCCCGGCGGTTGGACCGGGAGATCGTGGTCGCCCAGCACCACATGCTCAGCCCGACCCTCGCGCCTAATGTCGCGCGCTTCCTCATCGAGGTGTCTCAGGACGGCTGCATCCAGCCGACCGGATTCCACTGGGGGCCGGCGGAGGCGGCTCCGTTCCTGCCACGGGTGACCCGCGGTAGGGTGGTTCTGCGCCCCGCGCAGTGGAGGCTCACCGCAGGCACCGCCGACAACCTCGACGGCTGGCGGGAGCGGTGGCGCGTACCCCGCCACGTCTACCTCGTCGAAGCCGACCAGCGGCTGTTGCTGGACCTCGACCACTCCGCCTGCCGAGTCGAACTCCGCGAGGAATTGGACAAGCAGCGCACCCTCGTCCTCCACGAGATGCTGCCGTCGTTCGACGGCATGTGGCTCCAGGACACCGTCGGCGACCGCTACGCGGCCGAGGTCGTCATACCGGTCGTGCTCCGAGATGCCGTGTGCGCCACCCGCCGCTCCCTGCCGCGCGGCAGACGGGAAGTCCCCGTGAAACGCCATCTACCGGGCGGCGAGTGGACCTTCCTCAAGGTCTACGCGGCACCCGAGCGGCAGGATGAGATCATCGCTGGCCCGCTGCGCGACCTCGTCTCCGAACTGCGGCGACAGGGCCTGCTCGACCGCTGGTTCTACATCCGTTACGCCGACCCCTTCCCCCACCTGCGACTGCGGGTACGGGGGACGGACGCCGCCCGCACGCTGACCCTCGTAACGGCATGGGGCCGGAGCCTGGTCGGTCAGGGGCTCGCCAGGGACATCGAACTGGCCGGCTACGCACCGGAGATCGCCCGCTACGGCGGCCCGGAGGTCTTCGACGCTGCTGAGCTGATGTTCCAGGCCGGCAGCGAGACCACGGCGTCGCTGCTGGCTCGACGGCTCGACATCAGACCCGAGTTCCTCGCCGTCGCCGCCCTGGACACGCTGTACACGCAGTGGGGTGGCCGACCGTCCCTGCGCACGGGGCACACCGTCGACCAGGACGATGTCCATGTTCGTGACACCCGGCAGCTGTTCCACGCGCACCGCGCCTACCTGTGCGAGCTTCTCAGCCCCTGGGACCGCGCCCCACACGAGGAGGGCAGGAGCCACCGGCTGTTGCTCCAGGAGATCTTCGCGGACCAGGCGTCCGCCGCCCGGCGGACGGCCGAGACCGTACGCCAGGCGGACCGGGACGGCGTACTCCTCGGATCGGAGGACGGGATTCTCGCGAGTCTGGCCCACATGCAGATCAACCGCCTGTTGCCCATAGACCTGGACCGGGAGGCACGCAGCCACGCCCTGTGGGCGCACGTACTGCGCGCCATCCGCGGCCGCGCCGCCGCAGCGGCCAGGGAGGAACGATGATCTGGCTCCGTGTCACCGCCCTGTTCTGGGGACTCAGTCCCTTGCGGGTATCGGGCTTCGCGGCCGTGTCAGTGCTTCTCGCCCTCGTCCCGGCCGCCCAGATCGGGCTCGTCGCTTCCGCGGTGCAGAGCGTGGCCGACGCCGTCGCCGGTGATGCCGACGCTGGGCGGTCCGCCCTCCTCTCGGGTGGCCTCCTGATGGCGGTGAGCCTCGCCAGCCACCTGCTGGGCACCTGCCTGCAATACCTCGACTCGCTCCTGCGACTTGAACTCACCGCGCGCGTGGGCGAGTGGGTGATGCGCAAGGGCACGATGCTCGATCTGCAGCAGTACGAAGACGCGGCGGTCTACGACAACATGCAGCGCGCCTTCCAGGAGAGCAGCGGCGGCCGCGTCTACCAGCTGTTCACCCAACTCCTGGAGGTTGCGCGGGATTTGGTCACCCTGGTGACCGTCAGCGTGGTGCTGTTCTCCTGGAGCCCCTGGATCGCCCTCGCAATCCTGTTCTCGCCCGTCCCATCGGTGATCTCGTACATGTTCTTCAGCCACAAGGGCTACGAGATCGAGTACGAGCGGGCTTCAGACCGACGCCGCCTTTACTACTACCAGCACCTCACAACCAGCGACCATTCGTACAAGGAAATACGGCTCTTCCAACTGGGCCCACATCTCCTGGACCTCTACACCCGCCTCGTGCGAACCTTCTTCGACACTGACCGGCGCCTGGCCCGCCGCCAGTCCCTGCTCGGTGGCGCCCTCGGGTTTCTCAGCGTCGCCGCCTCGTCGGGTGCCGTGTTGTGGGCCATCCGCACCACCATCGACGCCGGCCGGATAGGTCAGCTCGCGGGCTACCTCCAGGCCGTCGGATCGATCCAGGTGTCCGCGCACGCCATGCTGCTGGGCATCGCCGCCTTGTACAAGGACAGCCTGTTCCTCGGCAACCTCTTCGACTTCTTCGCGCTGCCCGAACGTCAACTCAAGGGAGGCACCAAGGCGTTCCCCGACAAGCTCCGCAAGGGCATCGAGTTCCGCGACGTGCGCTTCGTCTACCCCGGAACCGATCGCGTTGTCCTGGACGGTGTCAGTTTCACCATCCCCGCAGGCCGGTGCGTCGCCCTGGTGGGGCAGAACGGCGCCGGCAAAACCACGCTCGTCAAACTCCTCACTCGCCTGTACGAGCCGAGCGGCGGCCAGATCCTCGTCGACGACGTGCCCATCGAGGAGTACGACATCGACGACCTGCAGCGTCACATGGGCGTCATTTTCCAGGACTTCATCCGCTACGAGCTGCCGGTGCGCGACAACATCGGCTTCGGCCGGGTGGAGGCTCGTCACGACACGGAACGCGTCGCCGAGGCGGCACGTGCGGCCGGGGCCGAGGGCATCGTCGAGTCGCTGCCGCAGACGTACGACACCATGCTCGGACGCCACTTCGAGGACGGCCACCAGCTCTCCGGCGGTCAATGGCAGAAGATGGCGCTGAGCCGGGCCTTCATGCGACGCGCGCCGGTCGTCGTCCTGGACGAGCCCACAGCCGCCATCGACGCCGAAGCGGAAGCGGAGATCTTCACCCGGCTGAAGGAAATCGCCCGCGGCGCCACATCCCTCGTCATAGCCCACCGCTTCTCCACCGTCCGGATGGCGGACCACATCGTCGTGGTGGAGAACGGCAAGGTGATCGAGCACGGCGTGCACCAGGACCTCGTCCGGGCCGACGGTGTCTACGCCCGTCTCTTCCGTCTCCAGGCTTCGGGTTACCTGACCGAAGCCGTGTCCCCCTAGAGGTCAAGCGATGCGTGTGTCCGTCCTGTACCCCGTCATGCCGACGGACCCCCGATCGGTGGTTCCTTTCGCCGAGTTCGTCCGCGACGGGTGGGCCGCCCGCCTGTGGCAGGGCCAGTCCCTGAGCGCGGACACCCACCAGGTGTTCGCCTACCTCGCCGGAATGGGATACCGCGTACCGGTCGGGACCAGCGTCGTCCTGATGCCGCTTCGCCACCCCATGGACGCCGCGATCCAGTCCCGCTCCCTGGCCATGCTCACCGGACACCGCATGGTTTTGGGCCTGGGGCCGGCGACGCCGGACTTCGTCGCCGGGCTACACGGGAAGCCGTACGACAGCCCGCGTGACGCCTGCGTCGCCTACCTCGGGGAGGTCCGCCGTCTGCTGGACACCGAGCAGACACAGCCGACCGGTGACGACGGTGGCGCCGTCAGCCTGCCGGGAATGCCGCACCCGTACGTGGAGACCGGGCTCGGCGTGCTCCGGCCCGCCCTCGCGCGCGCCGCCGGCCGGGTGGCGGACACGGCGATCAGTTGGATGACTCCGCCCGGTTACGTGCGCGACACGCTGCTGCCTGCCATGGCGAAAGGGGCGGCCGAGGCCGGTCGGCCGGTGCCGCGCATGGTCACGGTCGTGCACGCCGCCGTCGACCGCCCTCACCGCAACGCGTATCGGCTCGCCTACACGGCGGCCCGCGCCCACCTCGCCGGCCCGCACTACGCCGACATGCTGCGCCGGGCAGGCCTGCGCGTGCACCACAGCCGACCGAACCTCGGCGCCCGTGCTCTGGTCGACTCGGGCACCTTCGTGCACGGCACGCCCGAGGAAGTCGCCGTACAACTGGCCGAATACGGCCGGGCCGGGGTGGACGAAGTTGTCCTCAACCTCGCCGGCGTGTATTCCGAACATGGCCAACCGGAGGCCGTGCAAGATCTCCAGGACATCCTCGCCTCGTGCCGGGGCCTGGAGAACGGTAACCCGATCCGGTAGGGCATCCCGGACCCGCCATGCGCCACCCAGCCGCCCGACGAGAAGAGACACCGAGTGCCCGACGACATCGCGCGCTGGCTGACCGAGCACGCCAGACCGCTCAGCACGCTGACACCGGGCGCTCCCGCCGACGACCTCGAACCGCTCCGCGACATCCTGCGCGGTGTGCGGATCGTCGGTCTCGGCGAATCCACCCACGGGACCAGCGAGTTCTTCCGGCTGAAGCACCGAATCATCGAGTTCCTGGTGCGAGAGGCGGGATTCGGCGTCCTCGCCATGGAGGCCAGCGAGTCCGCCGCCCACGCCCTGGACGCGTACGTGCGACACGGCATCGGCGACCCAGCGCGGCTCGTCGCCAGGCTGGGATTCTGGACCTGGCGCACACAGGAGATGTTCGACCTCGTCGAGTGGCTGCGCGAGCACAACCGCGCTCTCCCCGTGGAACGGCGGGTCCGTTTCGTCGGCACAGACCCCCAGCGCAGCACCGACTCGGTCGAGGCAGTCGCCGCCTTCCTCCAGCGGGTCGCACCCGAGCGGATGGAGGAGATACGCGAACTCGATGTGCTGAAGCAAGCTCGACCGGCGTCCCAGCCCGACCCTCGACAAACGCTCATGCGCCGCGCCGAAGCTCTCGTCGACTTCCTGGAGAGCCTCCGCGAGAAGTTGTCCCGGCACACCGCGGACGAGACATCGGAACCGGCGGACGGCATCGACGAAACCCTGGAACACGCACGGATCCTCGTGCGTGCCGCCGATCTGGTGACCCGTTCCCCGGACCCGCGCTCCGGCACGGACAGCGTATTCGCCGTACGCGACCGCTACATGGCCGAGGCCGTAGCACGGCTCGTGGACGACAACCCCGAGGCGCGGGTCATGCTCTGGGCGCACAACGGACACATCGCGAAGAGCACATACGGCGAGGACGTGCCCGCGCTCGGCGGCGGGCTCCGCGAACGTTACGGCGACGCCTACTACGCGCTGGCCCTGCTCTTCGGTAAGGGCTCCTTCCTCGCACGGCGCGGTGACGATTTCCAGGGCTCTCCGGTTCGGCACCACATCGGCACGGGATTCCGGTCCATCGAGGCACGTCTCGCCAACAGCGTCCTCGATGACTACTACACCGACCTGCGAGCCGCCGGTACCTCACCCGAGGCCGCTCAGTGGCTGCACACCCCACATGCCCAGCGCGGCTTCGGTGCCAATGTGCCGCGATTCTTCTACCGCTTCCATGTGGCGCCGCTGGTGCCGGTGCAGGACTACGACGGCATCGCCTTCGTCGCCCGCTCGACCTGCTCGCGCCTGCTGCCGCCGCCGGAGGGATGAGCGACGCCTTCACTCCTATGGCCACATGGCGAGCACAGCCTCAAGGGTCAACTTCCACATCGGCTCGGCTCCGGTGCCGAAGGCCGCGGCGAGCGCGTATCCGATGGCCGCGTCGCGGGGCTCCGGGTCGGCGTCCGGCTCCCATTCGGCCGTCACCACCCCGTCTCCGGTCGACGTGAAGGCACCGATGAGCACGCCATCCCGTAACAGGCGGCTGCTGCCAAGGGAATCGGGCACCAACCGGTGCCCGGATCCCGTCTCCTCGGACCCGACGTCCACGCGGTAGGACCGGCGGGTCAGGAAACCCTTGGCAGGGCGCAGGGTCACGGCCGTGTCGTCGACCGTCATGATCAGGTACTGCGGGTCGCGCGTACCGATCGGCACATGGCTCTCCAGCGGTGTACCGGCAGCCCGCGTCATCTCGGCCCGCGGAAGGCCACCGCCGTCGACAACCAAAGCCCCGTTCTCATGGTCCAGTTCGATGCCGATCGAACCGAAGAGCGGATCGTCGGCGGACACATGTGCGAACGAGTACATCAACAACTCCCTGCTTCATGATCACCCTGTTGATCAACGTTCGGCCAGTTTCCGGCACGTAGCCGGGCGTTGGGTGATTTTCCAGTCGGCAGCCCCCTCGCCATGGGGAGCTGCCGCAGTGCGGCCAGCTTGTCTCCCTGCTCCGTCAACCGTCAGCCGCATGCCCCTTACAAGGGAGCGTCGTCCGGCTTGTAGTGACATTTCCTGTGGAAGCTGGGGCCGGAGCCGGAGGTGCCCACACATTCTGCGCTGGTCACGCGCCGGTCCATGTTGAACGCGTACACGCCAGGAACACTCTGCCGCAACGGAACAACAGGCAGCAGTGCGGCCCACCGGCCGCCGATCCTGACGCCGTGCCCCGATCGGCTACTGAGTGGGTTCACAGCCCTGATCAACATCAGGGCCCGAGCCGGACGTGAGACCTATCAGCATCGGAAAGTCCCACCACTCCCGATCACCCCATCGAAGATGGTCGCATTTCACCCGTCGGTCCCGGGGCAGCGACAGCCCCCTGATGGAGCGTCACGCACGCCTGTCCACCGGTTGTCCACCGAAACCCTCCGCGCATGCCTGACCCGACCCTGCCGGATGAGCAAAAGCCCAGCTCAGATGCTCAGGCGGTCTACGCGGTCACGGAAACCAAACCCCCGACCCACGCATTACGATGCACAGACCCCAAAGGTGCAATTCAGGTCGATTTCAAGGTCATCCGAAACAATAAACCCCAGGTCAAAGGCTTGACCCGGGGTTCACCATAGAGCCGCCTTCGGGATTCGAACCCGAGACCTACGCATTACGAGGGCTCGCGGGGTCGTGGCGGCTGGTGCCGCCTGATCACACCGGATCCCGTTTTCCCTGATCAGCGACTTGCGGGCTGGTCGGTGCCTGCCGCTGAATCCACCTTGTGCCGCACCGTCCGCTCACGCATCGCTCACGCATCGCGCGTTGGGTGACCAGCAGTTTCCCCACGGAGCTGCGGTCGCCATGGCACCAGGGTCCCACCGCGGCGGGAGCCAGTTGTCTCGACGACGAATGATCCATTCCGAAGCCTCTGGAGGCGCCTCTGTCTCCGCACCATCCCAGCCATCCCTTCCAGCCCGACCCGGTGTGCTGGGTCACCCCACGCCACCTTGCCGGTGGCGACGGCGAGTTCGCCGTGCGGATCGGCGACACCCTCACCGGCCTCGGCCGGCGCATGTGGCCGCCGTCCCGCCACACGCTGCTGTACTGAGCCGGACGGGCTGCGTGGCGCACATGAACCGAGTCTGGTTTCGCAATCTTGTGCAGGTCCGGCTGTGAACGGTAAGGCCACCGCGGGGGTTGTGTGGACTCCTGAAGATCGTGCGGTGGCCGCGAGCCATAGCGTAGATCCTGCCCGCTGGCGGGCGTTGTTCGACCACGTCATGGCCCGGATCGCGGGCCGATTCAGGCGAGTTGAGCCCAGGGCTGCCGCCCGCGCTTACCTGCTTGGGCTGCTGTCAACGTCGAACGGAAGATCAGCTACTCGCTCTACCTGGTATATCCGGCACTGCTGGCAGTGACTGACGGCATATCGGCCGGTGACAGCAGGACAACCCCGCGCCCGAGCGTGCCCCGTCAAGTAGGCATTTTCGGTCCAGGCCGATAAGTAATCTACCGAATTTTCCGACGGTCTGATTAGGTACCGCCAGTGACACCAAAGCACACCAACGCAAGGAGGCGCACCATGCGCAAAACCACCACGAAATTCGCTGCGGTTCTGGCGGGAGTGCTGATGGCGGTAGCCAGTCCGGCAATCACCCACGCGCAGTCACCGCAGAGCAGTGACTCAACGCCGCGCTTACTCGCCGACGGTGGGATCAAGAACGTAAAGTCTGGAAAGTTTCTGCAGCCCACGAGCGCTGCCAACGGCGCCAAGGTGACCCAACAGCCAGAAAGCAACGCATTTATCCAGAGGTGGGAAATATACTTCGATGGCGATTACCTCTCCTTCGAGAACAAAGAGTCACTGTTGAATCTCGGCATTAACCGCGCCAGCACTTCGGCCGGTGCAGAGGCCATCACGGCAATTCCCGCGGGCGACCACAATCAGGACTGGGAAAGAATTTGGGGCCCCAACGGGGACTACTTCACCTTGAAGAACCGAAACAGCGGCCTATGCCTGGGCATTTCGGGAGCGAGCACCGCGACCGGCGCACAGGCCGCTCAGTTCCGTTGCGACGGAACGACTAACCAGCGCTGGGTACATGGCTGACGCGTACTCAGAGGAGGTTACTGAGAAGCCATCCGATTTCCGCTCGGCGGGCTTAATCACCCGAACAGAGTTCCTGTTCGGGTGATCCGTGGCATGGCCACGTCTTCAGGTGACGCGTCCTGTTTGATCACGTGATGCCGAGGGCGATCAGCGGACGGTTGGCGTCGCGGGGATGAGGCGCAGTCCAGCGGCGAAGTTCGCATGGTCGGCGAGCCAGAGAGCGCCGTGGCCATGTTGCGCAGGGAGGCCATGGCACGTGGAGCGGCGCCGACGCGTACGCGGGAGGCGTCCTACGACATATGCGGTGTCCCTGACGTGGTGGAGCAGCGGCCTCATCAGCGTCGGCTCCAACTGCTCCAGATCATCGGCTCCAAGGGGCACTGAAGGATGACCGCCGTGTACTTGAACATCACCGAGCGGCAGTACGTGAAGAGGAGTATGGAACCCGCGCCCCCCACCCAGCCCCCAGCGCTGGAGGAGTTACCCTCCGCATCGTCACAATTACAGGCATCCGGCGCACCGTACCGTCCATCGCGCTTGGGCTGGCTGGACGCGTTACGCGGTATCGCGGCGCTCGTCGTGGTGTTCGACCACTCGTCATACTCATTCATGGCGGAGTTCCGGCGGGAGCTGATGCCGGAGTTCAACACCAGCCGGTACGGCATCATGGTGTTCTTCCTGGTGAGCGGCTACATCATCCCCGCGTCACTCGAGCGCCGGGGATGCGTCCGGACCTTCTGGATCGGACGGGTGTTCCGCATCTACCCGCTGTGGGCAGCAGTCGTCACTGCAGTCCTTACCGCCAGCTTGGTGGGCATCGCGGAAATTCGAGACTTCGGTCAGCAGAACATCGCCACGGTGGCCCTCGCCCACGTCACCATGTTCCAAGAACTGTTGGGGACGCCCAATCTCCTTCTTGTCCTGTGGACGCTCTCGTACGAGATGTCCTTCTACCTGCTGGTTGTTGCTCTGTTCGCTGTCCGTCTTCACCGGCGGTCGGCAGCGGTCGCCGTCACCCTGGCGGTGCTCGCAGCCGTGAGCGTGGCGGCAGGGATCACGCTGCCTACCTCGGTGCTCTCTGAGAGGATAGGCACGGGCCCGCTGATCGTGCTCGCTTCGATCATCATCGTCGTCGCCATCTGCTGTGCGAGTGCTAGAGGACGCGCGCTTCGCGTGTTCGGGGGCCTGTTGGGCGGGGTGCTGGCGATCGCCCTGGCTTTCAACGGCACGGTTCCCGTGTGGGAGAGCCTGGTGATCCTCGCCGTGATGTTCCTCGGCACTGCCGTCTACCGGGCTGAGCACGGCCAGAACACCTGGTGGTACGCGGCTTGCACCGCCGTCGCGGTGGTGGCCTGCGCCGTGGGGAGCGCGTACAGCTATGGCGACGGGGACCATTTCACACGGCGTGGCTGGATCGTGGCGTTTGTCCTGGCCGTGTTCACCTTCGGAGTTGGACTAACAGTGCGCCGACGGCGGATACCGCGCTGGCTGGTCGGACTGGGAACGATCAGCTACTCGGTCTACTTGGTGCATCCGGTGCTACTGGCGGTGAGTGACGGAACGATCGGCCGGTGGCGGCAGGACAATCTCGTGCTCGCAGTGGCGTTCTACGCCGTGCTGCTGCCGCTGTGCGTGCTGACCTACCGTTACATCGAAGCCCCGGCCCAGGCAATGGGCCGGAAGCTGGCACGTCGTATTCAGCCGCCGTGACGAGGGCTCCGGCTGCAATCGTGCTGAATTCCTGCCTGGAGCACAGGGCG
>NZ_AEJC01000511.1 GCF_000317595.1 Streptomyces ipomoeae 91-03
CCCGCGGTGCGTGGTGACTCCGAATCCCCCGGCCGCGGAGATATCGTCGCCGAGTGACGAGCCTTTCCGGGGACAACGACAGCGGCTCCACCGCAGGACCCCACCCCCTCGTGTGTGCCCGCTGCGGAGCCACCGCCGAAGCCCCCCAACCCCTGTGGATCTGCTCCGTGGAGAACGGCAGACGCCACTACTTCTGCGAGACATGCGCCCGCGAGAACCTCAGAGCGATCGAGGGCCGACTGGACTCTGCCTGGTGGTGAGCCCCGAAGGGATACTGCTGCCGTGCTGCTGACATGGATCGCCGAGATCGCCGACGAGCCACTGCTGCTGGAACCGAACGACCGGGTCGCGGAGCAGAGGACCAACACCTGGTGCCTGAGCGCCGAACCCGAGGACAGGACACGGTTGTCCGTCTCCGAGGTCGCAGCCGCCCTTGAGCACACGGCCGCAGCCATCCAGGCCCGCGTCCATGACTCCGGCTACTCGGGACACGCGACGTTCTACGTCTGGTACGACGCCCAAGCCGGCCAACTGCGCTGCTCCACCGGCTCGGTCGGTACGGACGAGCTGCCATTCGGCGGTGTTCACATGCCCGTGCACGATCTGCGGCCTGTCGTCGAGGCATTCCTGAACGACGCCGCGCCGGACGTGAACGCTTGGTCGGGCCTTGAGGAACCAGGCAACGATGAGGAGGTTGAGGACCCAGCCGAGTCCGAGACCGAACCTCCGCCCTTCCCCGTGTGGGTCCGCAGGGTCGGCGGAGTCGCGGCCTGACCGGTTCCGGTCGGGCTCCGCCGGGACGCCTGCGGACCGCTTACGCCTCCGCGGCCGACTCGCTCTCCTCCTCCGGCTCCCCTTCCGATATGAAGCCCGGCAGCCACTCCTCCAGTTCGTCACGGAGGCGGACCGTCGCGCCCAACTGGCACAGGACACCGATGGTGCTCAGGGTCACACGGTGGATGAGGAGATAGGACGGGGGCAGGTTCAACTGCTTGCCCAGTTGGTGGGCGGGGGAGCGAGGGTCGGCTATCCGGGCGGCCTGACTGCGCATCCAGCCACGGGCGAAGGCGAACTCGTCGGCCCGGGCCGGTTCGATGATGGGGAGCAGATAGTCGAGGACCGCGTCCGGGTCCAGGTCGATCGACTCCTTCACAAAGCCCTCGGTGCGGAGCATCTCATAGACCGCCTCGGCCTCACCCTCGATGGTCAGCCGCAGCGCCTCACCGATCGGCCTGGGCAGGCCGCCCGGCAGACGGTCCACCGTGCCGAAGTCGAGAACGCCGAGTCGCCAGCCGCACTTCTCGTCCGGCAGAAGACGGAAGTTGCCCGGATGCGGGTCGGCATGCAGGAGGCCGGTGCGGGCCGGGCCCGAGAAGAGGAAGCGGGCCAGTAGCTGCCCCGCCCGGTCGCGCTGCTCCTGGGAACCGTCGGTGATCACCTCCGACAGAGGCGTGCCGTCCATCCACTCCGTCACCAGTACCTGCTCGCACTGGTGCACCACGGCCGGGACCACGACATCCGGGTCGCCCGCGAACTCCTCCGCGTGCGCCTGCTGGGCCTTTGCCTCCAGGCCGTAGTCGAGCTCTTCCGAGACACGGTCCCGTAGCTCCGTGATGAGCGGTTTGATGTCCATCCCGGGAATCAGAGGGCCCAGGAGGCGGGCGAAGCGGCTGAGTTGGCCGAGGTCGGACAGGAGGGCCTCGCCCGCACCCGGATACTGCACCTTGACGGCGACCGCGCGGCCGTCGTGCCACACCGCACGGTGCACCTGGCCGATCGAGGCCGCCGCGGCCGGCTTGTCGTCGAACTCCGGGAACAACTCCTGCCAGTCCTCCCCGATCCGCTCCGCCAGCACGGAGTGCACCGTGCGGGTCGGCATCGGCGGCGCCGCGTCCTGGAGCTTCGTCAGCGCCGCACGGTAGGGGCCCGCGACCTCCTCGGGGAGCGCCGACTCGAAGACGGACAGGGCCTGCCCGAACTTCATCGCGCCGCCCTTCAGCTCACCGAGAACCTTGAACAGCTGCTCCGCCGTGCGCTGTTGGAGCTCACGGCCGACGAGTTCCGCGGATTCGCCGACGATGCGTTTACCGAGTCCCCAGGTGGCCCGACCGGCGATGCCGAGCGGGAGCGCGGCGAGCTTGGCGGTCCGGGTGACCGCCTTGCGGGGAAGATCAGACATGCGCCCTCCAAGTCCCAGCCGGCCGTGCCGCGTGTGCCTTGCGGGACAACCGCGTTGACCGCTGATGCCCTGCCATTGTCTCGTGCGGATCCCGGTCCTTTGAGGTGTGTTCCCCGTTACCTTTGTCGACCGCACCTTTCTCCGCCGCCCCGCAGGGGCACGCGGGGTGCGGCCACACCGGGCGGGAGTGCCAGTCGAACCCGGGCACCGAGGCCTCCCAGCGGGCGCCCGCGCTGGATGGCAGCTGTCCGTCGAGATAGGCCAGCGCGTGCCCCGCGGCCAGACCGGCGACCGCCGTGGCCAACGTCAGATCGCAGGCCTCGACCTGGCGCGGGCGACCGGAGCGCCACTGGGCGACCAGACGAGGCCAGGCCTCGTCGCGGTCGGTGCGGCCCTGATCCAGGCAACCGGCGCAGCCCGTCTCGCCGGGCAGGACCAGCGGGCCGACCACGCCCGTTCCCTCCACCACCCCGGCGTAGAGATGGGGTGTGCCCGAGGAGAGGAGCGGTTCGGCCGCGGCGGGCTTGGGGGCGTGGACATCGACACTGTCGCGTGGGGCGAGGATCACGAGGGAGAAGCCGGGTTCCTCACTCAGGCGGCTCGTCGGCCCGCTGTCCGCCGGGCCCTCCGGCGACTGCGGTCCTCGGCGGCGGCGACGCGGGCGATCGGGCGCCGCGTGGCGAGCGGCCCGGCGTGCCGCCACGTCCCTGCGCTCGCCGATCGACTCGGCGGGCAGCCCACCCGGCGTCACATCCCACGGCTCGACCCGGCCGACGTCACGTACATCGACCTCGCCCACACCGGCACCTGACAGCAGCGAGGCGAGCACCGCTCCCACCCGGCCGGCGCCCCGTACCTGCACTCTCAGTGAGCGGCGGGCGGCCAGGTGTTTCATCGCGTCGCCGGGGGCGGGCGCGATCAGAGACAGTGTGGCGGCGTCCGGGCGCAGCCGGTCCAGGACCTCGGGCCGGCCGCGCAGCTCGTCCGCGGCCGGTCCGCCGCCCGTGGCGTCGTCCAGCAGTCCGGACCTGGCCAGGCGATCCACCAGCCCGTCCACATGACCGTCGGGCAGACCCATACGGCGTGCCTCGTCGCGCAGAAGCGGCAGCCCGCGTGTTCCGTCGAGCAGCGAAAGGAAGCTGCCCGTCGCCGTGTCCATCGGTCCCAGCACCATGGCGTGCGCCGGTGCGAGACCGAACTGCACGGTGTTGAGATCCCGCCAACCGCGCCGGAGCGCGGGCTTCACCATCGGATGCATGATCGGCCCCCGTAGCCAGTAGAACGTCCCCGTGTGCCGACGGGGCGAGTGCCTGGTCCGCCGACGAGTGCCAGCATGCACGGACCACGACGAAGCGTGTCGAGAGTTGTCCACAGGCGACAGCATTCGTCGTACAAATCAGGCGCTCGGAGTGCGGATCGATACCGAAGCGTTCCGGAGGCGGGACTTCCCGCGTGTGCAGCGGGTAACGTCAGGGCGTGCCCGCCGACCCACTGCACCGCGCCGGAAAGTCACAGCGCAGCACGACGAGCCAGCCGCCAAGCGGCTCGGGGGCGAGCGCGATCGAGGTCCGCAGGAGCGCGCGACGGCGCAGAACGGTCTCCGCGTACCGCGAGGGCGATCGCACCGTCGTGCTCATCCCCGCTCGGATGTCCGAGGCGGAGGAGCAGCGCTGGGTGACCGTCATGCTCGACAAGCTGGCCGCGCAGGAGAGCAAGCGGCTCCTCGGCGACGCCGAACTGGCCGAGCGCGCCGCCCGGCTGTCGGACCAGTACTTCGGCGGTCGTGCCCGACCCAACTCCGTCCGCTGGGTCACCAACCAGAACACCCGCTGGGGCTCGTGCACCCCCGCCGAGGGCAGCATCCGGCTGTCCCACCGCCTGCAGGGCATGCCCGAGTACGTCGTCGACTACGTCCTCTGCCACGAACTCGCCCACCTGCTCGTACCCGGCCACGGCCCCCGCTTCTGGCGGCTGCTGGAGGCCTATCCGCGCACCGAGCGCGCTCGCGGCTACCTCGAAGGGGTGGTCGCCGCCGGCCGGCTGCCTCATCTGCCCGCCGCCCGAGAAGAGTGACACCCGCGCGTGATGTCGCCGCGTCACGCGTGACGCGGCCTCGTCACCAGTGACGTCCATACGTGGCGAGAGAGGTGGAACGGACACCCCACGCGCGCGTGCGCGTTTTTCCGACGTGTGGCCGAAGTCGCGCTTTTGTACCGGCTCTGTACCGGCCTCGTACGGCCCAGGACTTTGCGGTTAGCCTGGCGCGACGCACTCGCAGGCGCACTCACTTTCGGGATGGGGGACGGTCGTTACGCATGGCCAGGGAATTCCAACGCGGCCACAAGGCCAAGATCAGTGACCTCACCGCGGGTACGGATCTGTACGTGGGCGTACAGATCGCTGCCCCCGGGCTGACCTTCGACATCAGCTGCTTCGGGCTGGACGCCGACGAACGGCTCTCCGACGACCGGTACTTCGTCTTCTTCAACCAGCCGAAGACTCCCGAGGAGTCGATCCAGCTCCTGGGCGCCCAGGCGGGCGACACGGAGTCCTTCCGGGTCACACTCGACAAGATCCCGCCCCAGATCCACAAGCTGTCGTTCACGGCGACGATCGACGGCAACGGACAGATGTCGCAGATCTCCCCTGGCTACATCCGTATCGTCGCGGGCGGTGAGGAGGTGGCCCGGTACCCGTTCGACGGCTCGGAGTTCACCACCGAGCGCGCCGTGATGCTGGGCGACTTCTACCTCAAGGACGTATGGCGGTTCGCGGCCGTCGGACAGGGCTTCGACGGCGGCCTGGACGCGTTGCTGAAGAACTTCGGCGGCGAGGTCGCCGAGGAGGAGCCCGCCGCGCCGCAGCAGCCGCAGCCCGACGCCGCTCCGGGCTTCTCCCCGCCCGCGTTCGGCGCCCCGGCAGCCCCTGCGCCCGCGCCTGCCCCGGAGCCCGCACAGGGCTTCGCGCCCCCGGCGCCCTCGCCCTCCGTGCACGCCGCGCCAACCATCGCGGCGCCCCTGAACACACCGCCCGGCGGCACGGTGCCGCCTCCCGCAGCGCCTCAAGGCGGACCTTTCACGCCTCCGGGTGCCCCGCCACAGGGCGGCCCTTTCACACCCCCCGGCGCACCACCCCAGGGCGGACCCTTCACGCCCCCCGGTGCCGCACCACAGGGTGGGCCGTTCACACCCCCGGGCGCCCCCGCCGCCTTCCCGGGCCAGTCGCAGCCCTTCGGCGGCGCCACACAACTCGCGCCCGTACCGCCGGAGGCGGGCCTGCGCGTCGTTCTGACGAAGTACTCCGAGGCGCCCGTCGGCGACCGCTGGACCGAGCAGAACCCGCAGATGGTGCGGACCACCCTCACCAAGGGCGCCAACATCCTCGCCAAGCAGGGCAGCATGGTCGCCTACCAGGGCGACATCGACTTCGCCCACAAGGGCTCCGGCCTGCTCGGCAAGTTGACCGGACAGCTCACCGGCCAGGGCATGGCCCTGATGCGCTGTTCCGGCGACGGTGAGGTGTTCCTCGCCGACGAGGGCAGCCGGCTCTTCGTCATCCGCCTCCAGGGCGAGCAGCTCTACACCAGCGCCCGCGGAGTCCTCGCCTTCGACGAGGCACTGGACACCGAGATCCGCCGTATCGAGGGCGCCGGACTGCCCGGCGGCGGCCTGTTCAGCATGCTCTTCTCCGGCACCGGAGCGGTCGTCGTCAAGACGCGCGGCACCCCCGTCGTCCTGCCCGTCGGCCCGGCCACCTACGTCGACGGCAACGCCGTCATCGCCTGGTCCGCCGGTGCACAGGCCGTCACCACGACCTCGCTCAGGCTGCGCCGCTCCGGGTACGCCCGGCAGACCCAGGAGGCCGTGAACCTCCAGTTCCGCGGCGCCCCCGGCAACTTCGTCGTCGTACAGCCCTTCGAGGTGTGAGGCAGAGCATGGACCTCCAGACACTCAACGCGCACCGCTCCGCGTCCACCGGCGTCCGCATGAGCGTGCACAGCTCCAAGACGCTCAAGGTCACCATGGTCACCGGCCAGGACCTGCTGGCCAAGGCCGGCTCGATGATCGCGTACGACGGCTATGTACAGTTCGACGGCCCGCCCGCCACCCTGCGCCGCAGCGCCGAGGAAATGGTCACCGGCGAGGGCGGCAAGCTGATGCTCTGCCGCGGCGACGGCGATCTCTACCTCGCCGACTACGGCGGAGACGTCCTCATCCTCCACCTCAACAACGAGGCGCTGTCCGTCAACGGCCCCACTCTGCTGGCCTGCGACGCCTCCCTCCAACTCACCATCGAACCGGTCAAGGGCCTCGCCAAGCTCTCCGGCTCCGGTCTGACCAACCTGGTGATCCGCGGCACCGGATGGGTCGCCCTGGTCAGCCGCGGCGTACCGATCTCTCTCGACTGCGCCGAACGGGAGACGTACGTCGACCCGGACGCGCTGATCGCCTGGACCGACGGCCTCGACATGAAGGCCCGCCGCACCATCAAGGCCGGCGCGCTCATCGGGCGCGGCAGCGGCGAAGCCTTCCAGATCGGGTTCAAGGGACAGGGCTTCGTGGTCGTCCAGCCCAGCGAGGACACCGGCGACCGCTTCAAGATCCGTGGCTGACCGGGGCTGAGAGGAGAACAGCACACCATGCACAGCACACTCTTCGCGCACATCCCGGTGGAGCACACCGAGCGCTACACGCTGCAGAACCCGCAGCTGCTCAAGACCGACGTCACCATCGGCAGCAGTCCCGTCCTGGCCCGGCAGGGCGCCATGGTCGCCTTCGAGGGGCAGGTCGAGTTCGACAGCCAGTACCGCAACCGCAGCTGGCGCAACGCCGAGCGGATGACCGGTGAGCGGCTCGAACTCATGCGCTGCAAGGGCAACGGGATCGTCTATCTCGCCAACTTCGCGCAGTACCTGCACATCATGGAGGTCGGCCGGGGCATCACCGTCGACTCCTCCGCCGTCCTCGCCTTCGACGGCTCGCTCAACGTCGGCATCGTCGCCGTGGACAGCGCCGTCGAGGTGGCCTCGGCGGGGGCGTACAACCTGGAACTGTCCGGCGGCGGCAAGGTCGTCCTGATGACCTCCGGCGAGCCGCTCGCCCTCGAAGTGACCCCCGAGAAGAACATCTGTGTCGACTCGGACGCCGTCATCGCCTGGTCCACCTCCCTGCGCACGCAGCTCCAGGCGCCCACCTCGACCTCCGCCGTGTGGCGCCGCCGGGGCTCCACCGGTGAGGGCTGGGAGATGCACTTCTCCGGCAGCGGACACGTCCTGGTGCAGCCGAGCGAGCTGCTGCCGCCGCAGCACCTGCGTACGTCCGGAGTGCTCGGCCAGTTCGGCATGGGCGCCGGCGGGCTGAGCGGGAACTCCCTCGGGGGCAGCCGCAACTGATCGCCGGTATGGGATCGGGCTGCTCACCCGCGGGGACGCGCGAGGGCTGGACAGGTGTAAGGGGCGGTCGCCATTGCGGCCGCCCCTTACGGCGTCGTTCCCCCGGCGGGGGGCTGCCCAGAGCCCGTCAGCTTCACACCGATCAAGCGTCGACGCCACTCGAAAGAGCGGGGCGGACCCGCGTCGAGGAGCGACGCGGACCCGCATCGAGGCGCGGGGCAGGCCCACCCGGAAGGCCGGTCAGAGTCTCGAAGACCCGGTCAGAGCCTTGCCCGCGTGGCCTCCAGCAGGCGTACGACCGACTCGTCGGCCACGTCCGGAACCTCGGCGTACGGGAACCACCGGACGTCGAGCGACTCGTCGCTGATGGTGTGCTCGGCGTCCGGTGGGGCCAATACCGCGTACTGGACGTCGTAGTGCCAGTGGCAGGGCGGTGGGATCGGGTGGCGGTCGAGGCGGACCGGGCCGCCCGGCAGCAGGGTGAGCCCCGTGACGCCGGACTCCTCCGTGGCCTCGCGCAGGGCCGCGTCCGCGAGGACGGTGTCGCCGGGCTCGCAGTGGCCGCCCATCTGGAGCCACATGCGCAGCTTCTTGTGGAGCGTGAGGAGGACCCGGCCGCGCGTGGGGTCGATCACGAGGGCGCTCGCCGTGATGTGCCCGGCGCCGCAGGCCTTCCACATGCCGTCCGGGTGGGCCGCCAAATGGTCCAGGTAGGCCTGGCGCAGCTCTGGCTGGTCCTCGTAGCTCTTCAGTACGAGGACCGCGTCGTCCAGCAGGCTCACTCGGTGTCGTCGTCCTTCTTCTTCGGATCCGGCTTCTCGGTGGAGCCGTCCGCGGCCTCACCGAGCATCTTGTCCAGCTCGGAGAAGTCCAGCTGCTCGCGGTGGACGAAGCCGTCCGGGTCGTCCAGGTCGGAGGCGGTGGGCAGCATGTCCGGGTGGGCCCACAGGGCGTCCCGGCCGTCGACGCCGCGCGCGTCCGTGAGGGAGGCCCACAGACGGGAGGCGTCGCGCAGGCGGCGCGGGCGCAGCTCCAGGCCGATCAGCGTGGCGAACGTCTGCTCGGCCGGGCCGCCGGTGGCGCGGCGGCGGCGCAGGGTCTCGCGCAGCGCGTCGGCGGACGACAGGCGCGGCTTCGCGGCGGCGTGCACCACCGCGTCCACCCAGCCCTCGACGAGCGCCAGCGCCGTCTCCAGACGCGCCAGCGCGGCCTTCTGCTCCGGGGTGTCCTCCGGCTGGAACATGCCCTGCTGGAGCGCCTGCTGCAGCTCCTCGGGGTTCTGCGGGTCGAACTGGCCGACCACGTCCTCCAGCTTGGCCGTGTCGACCTTGATCCCGCGCGCGTAGCCCTCGACCGCGCCGAACAGATGCGAGCGCAGCCACGGCACATGGGCGAAGAGGCGCTGGTGGGCGGCCTCGCGCAGGGCCAGGTAGAGCCGCACCTCGTCCTTGGCGACGCCCAGGTCCTTGCCGAACGCCGCCACGTTCAGCGGCAGCAGGGCCGCCTTCCCGGCCGGGCCGAGCGGCAGGCCGACGTCGGTCGAGCCGACGACCTCGCCCGCGAGCACGCCCACGGCCTGCCCGATCTGCGTGCCGAACATGGCGCCGCCCATGGAGCGCATCATGCCGATCAGCGGGCCGGCCATGGCCTGCATCTCCTCCGGCAGGATGTCGCCCATGGCGCCGCCCACGCGTTCGGCCACCGGGTCGACGAGCTCTTTCCAGGCGGGGAGGGTCGCCTCCACCCACTCCGCGCGGGACCACGCCACGGCGGAGCCCGCGCCGGACGGCAGGGACGTCACGTCGTCCAGCCACAGATCGGCCAGCCGGACGGCCTCCTCGACCGCGGGGCGCTCGGCGGGGCCGACACTGGAGTCCTTCGTGCCGTCGGCGGTGCCCTGGGAGACCGTCTGGCGGGCGATCTGCTTGGCCATGTCCCAGTTCACCGGGCCGCCCTCGTACGAGAGCATCTGGCCCAGTTGCTGGAAGGCTGCTCCCAGGTCGGTGGGGTTCATGGAACCGAACATCGCGGCGAACGGATTGTCGGCGCCGGAGCCGGCGGCACCGGGGAAGCCGAAGCCGAACGGATTGGCCGGTCCCTGACCACCACCGCTCTGCTGGTCCTTCTCCTTGCCGTCGCCGTCGTCCGGCTCCTCCGGCGGAAGGCCGAATCCGAATGGGGTGTCACTCACGGGATTCCTCGGCTGATAGGGCCGTCGGTTCTCCCGACGGCACGGCTGCCCGAACACCACCCAGCGTAGACACCAAGGCCGGTTCGGGCCTCAGTGCTCCGCCGACCGTAGGCCTGCGGCAGGATGGATGCCACCTGGTACGTACGCGTCACCCGCGTCCGTACTGAAGACAACCGCTGGAGACGCCCGGTGAGTTCCCCAGATCCAAAGGTTCGCGCAGCGCGAAACCACTCAACCAGCTCCGCCCTGCGCGGGCCCGTCGTCGCGGTCACCGGTGCCGCGTCCGGGGTGGGCGCGCTGCTCACCGAGCGCCTCGCCGAGTCCGACGAGGTCCGGCAGGTCATCGCCATCGACGAGCGGCGCGGCGAGTGCGCAGCCGCCCGGTGGCACATCCTGGACGTACGGGATCCGGCCATCGCCGACAAGCTGCGCGGGGCGGACGTCGTGGTGCACCTCGCCGTCGACCTCGACCTCGGCACCGACTCGGCGGCGCGCAGCGCCTACAACGTGCGCGGCACCCAGACCGTGCTCACGGCCGCCGCCGCGGCCGGGGTGCACCGGGTCGTGCTGTGCACCTCCGCGATGGTCTACGGGGCGTTGCCCGACAACGAACTGCCGCTCTCCGAGGACGCGGAGTTGCGGGCGACGGCCGAGGCCACCGGGGTCGGTGACCTGCTGGAGATCGAGCGGCTCGCGCGCCGGGCGCCGCGCGCCCATCCGGGCCTCAATGTCACCGTCGTACGCCCCGCGATCCTTGTCGGAGGAACGGACACGGCGCTGACCAGGTACTTCGAGTCGCCTCGGCTGTTGGTGGTGGCCGGGTCGCGGCCCGCCTGGCAGTTCTGTCATGTCGAGGATCTGTGCGGGGCTCTTGAGTACGCCGTGCTGGAGAAGGTCGACGGGGAGCTGGCCGTCGGGTGCGAGGGGTGGCTGGAGCAGGAGGAGGTCGAGGAGCTCAGCGGGATCCGGCGGATGGAGCTGCCTTCGGCGGTCGCGCTCGGAGCGGCGGCTCGGTTGCACCGGATCGGACTGACGCCTTCGCCGGCCGGGGATCTCGCGTACACGATGTACCCGTGGGTGGTGAGCGGGAGTCGGCTGCACGACGCCGGGTGGCGGCCGCAGTGGACGAACGAGGAGGTGCTCGCGGAACTGCTGGAAGAGGTGTCCGGGCGGCATACCGTGGCTGGGCGGCGGCTTGGGCGGAAGGACGCGACGGCGGCCGGGGCCGCGGGGGCGACGGTCGCGCTGCTGGGTACGGCGGCGTTGGTGCGGCGGGCTCGGAAGGCTCGGCGGCGGCTTTGAGGGAGCCCTCGGCGGGGTGCGCCCGGGAGGGGGTTCGCTGTAGGACGCTCCAGAGCTCCACGCGCGCGTGACTGGTGATCGACCATGTCGGGTCGACGGGGCGTGAGGCACGATGGGGGTATGGCTGCGCATAGTGATCACCCCGGGGAGCAGGGGGCCGATGAGCCCATCAAGCTGATCGGGATACGGGAGACGCCGCTCTCCGTGGACGAGGTCTTTCGGGCGGTCGGGGACGATGCCGCTGGTGGGACGGCGCTGTTCGTGGGGACCGTGCGGAACCACGACGAGGGTGCCGATGTCGATGAGCTCGGGTATTCATGTCATCCGAGCGCCGAGGCGGAGATGCGGCGGATCGCGGAGAAGGTGATCGCCGAGTATCCCGTGCGGGCGCTCGCGGCTGTGCATCGGGTGGGTGACCTGAAGGTCGGGGATCTCGCCGTGGTCGTCGCGGTGTCGTGTCCCCATCGGGGGGAGGCCTTCGAGGCGTGCCGCAAACTCATCGACGATCTGAAGCATGAGGTGCCCATCTGGAAGCACCAGAGGTTCTCGGACGGTACCGATGAATGGGTCGGCGCTTGACGCCCTCGTTGACGCGTTGGTGGCTTGGTGACAGGAGGAACGGATCGGGACCTGCCGAGCCGTTCAGCGTGACCGGAAGGGTGCCGTGCGCGTTCCGGTTGCGTAACCCGCCCCCCAGCGTGAGCGTTGACGGAGCGGACAGATAATCTGCTCATCAGTGAGTTGCGGTCGCTTGGTAGGGGTTGGGAGGTCGGCATGGGGGCGCTCGCCTGGTTGCTGATTCCGCTTGTGGCTGCGATCGGTGCCGGACTGTGGGGCGGCTGGGCCAGCCGGAACCGCAAGGCCAGAGAGGACGGCACCGAGCTCGCGGGCTACACACGCTTCCGTGAGGCCATGGAGCGGTCCCACACCGGCGGCTAGGGGCGGCCCCGCGCCGTCGCCCCGGACGGCGGCCCCGGCAGTGCGCTGACAGGCCGGTCCCGTACTGTCGTTCCATGCCACGCCGCACCGCGACGATGCTCGCCTCCACCCTGATGCTGATCGCGCTCCTGTGCGCGGGAGTGCTGATTCCCGTGCCCTACTCGGAGATGTCACCCGGGCCGACGGTGAACACGCTCGGGGAGCACGACGGCGAGCCGGTGCTGCAGATCTCGGGGCACAAGACCTATCCGGCGACCGGGCATCTCAACATGACCACCGTCCGGGTCACCAGCGCCGACTACAAGATGAATCTTGTGGAGGCCGTGTACGGGTGGCTCGCGCATGACAACAAGGTCGTGCCGCACGACACCCTGTACCCGAACGGCAAGACCGAAGAGGAGTCGACCCAGGAGAACGCCGAGGAGTTCAGCCAGTCCCAGGAGAGCGCCAAGGTCGCCGCCCTGAAGGAGCTGGACATCCCGGTGAAGTCCTGGGTGATCGTCTCCACCGTCCTCAAGGGCTCCCCGGCCGAGGGCAAACTGCACGCCGGTGACGTCATCAAGTCCGTCGACGGTACGGCCGTCAAGGCGCCCGAGGACGTGGCGACGCTGGTCACCAAGCACAAGCCGGGCGAGGACGTCGACTTCGTCATCGTGCCCGCCAAGGCGCAGGCCGCCGCCGAGAAGCAGAACAAGACGGCGACCGAGACCGAGAAGGTCACGATCACCACCGCCAAGTCCGACGACTCCGGCGAGGACCGGGCCATCGTCGGGATCTCCGCCGGGACCGACCACACGTTCCCGTTCACCGTCGACATCAAGCTCGCCGACGTGGGCGGCCCCAGCGCCGGTCTGATGTTCGCCCTCGGCATCTACGACAAGCTCACGCCGGGGAACCTGACCGGCGGCAAGTTCGTGGCCGGCACCGGCACGATCGACGACGAGGGCAAGGTCGGCCCGATCGGCGGCATCGAGATGAAGACGGTCGGCGCGCGCAGCAAGGGCGCCCAGTACTTCCTGACGCCCAAGGACAACTGCGCCGCGGCCGCCAAGGACACCCCCGACGGGCTCACCCTCGTCAAGGTGGACACCATCGACGACGCGCTGAACGCCCTCGAGGACATCCGCTCCGGCGACACCGCCGACCTCCCGAAGTGCACCACCAAGGGCTGACACACGCGGACAGCTGACAACGGTCAGACGTGCACGCGCGCGTGGGG
>NZ_AEJC01000512.1 GCF_000317595.1 Streptomyces ipomoeae 91-03
TTCGGGTAGCGGGCGATACGGGCGTTGAGGTGGTATTCGTCGCGCCAGAACGCGGCCGACGCGGTGCCGTCGCCGTCGCGGGCGTCGTCGTGGACGGCGCGGACGTCGCCGCCCGCGCACAGACCGCGCTCGCCCGCGCCGGTGATGACGACGGTCTCGACGGCCGGGTCGTGCTCCCAGGCGGTGAGCGCCTCGTCGATACGGCGGACCATGGGGTGGGTCAGGGCGTTGAGGGCCTTGGGCCGGTTGAGCGTGATGCGGCCGACGCGACCCTCGGTGTGCAGCAGTACGGGTTCCTCGGGGGTGCCGGTCGCCCGAGCCGGAGTGCCGGTCGTCCGAGCGGAGGTGCCGGTCATCCGTATGCCTCCGTCAGGTCGCGGGCCACGATGACGCGCATGATCTCGTCGGTTCCTTCCAGCCAGGATCTGGCCGCACCTGCGGTCCTTGCCCCCGAATATATAGTTGGACGCCCTACTAAACCCACCGGGGCCTCCCCCATGGCTGTCCGACCCGTCCCCTTACCCCCTCACGATTCGGCCCGATGTCGATTCGAGGCAACACCACCAGTTCAGGGGACTCCAAGTGGCGCGGTACCTCGGGCTACGATCAATCGTCGGGCACCGGAGTACGCGGTTCACCAGCACTCGGGCGTCTGACATGACGTCAGCGGTGAGGGGAAGCCCGTGTTCTATTACCTGCTCAAGTACGTGCTGCTCGGCCCACTGCTGAGACTGGCCTTCCGGCCCCGGATCGAGGGACTGGAAAACGTGCCGGCGTCGGGCGCGGCCATCGTCGCCGGCAATCATCTGTCCTTCGCGGACCACTTCCTGATGCCCGCCGTACTGAAGCGCCGTATCACCTTCCTCGCGAAGGCCGAGTACTTCACCGGCCCCGGCATCAAGGGCCGGCTGACGGCCTCGTTCTTCCGCAGCGCCGGGCAGATCCCGGTGGACCGCTCCGGCAAGGAGGCAGGTCAGGCCGCGATCCGCGAGGGCCTCGGTGTGCTGAGCAAGGACGAGCTCCTCGGCATCTACCCCGAGGGCACCCGCTCGCACGACGGCCGCCTCTACAAGGGCAAGGTCGGTGTGGCGGTCATGGCGCTCAAGGCCCGGGTGCCCGTCATCCCCTGCGCGATGATCGGCACCTTCGAGGCGCAGCCGCCCGGCAAGGTCATCCCGAACATCCACCCCGTCGTCATCCGCTTCGGCAAGCCGCTGGACTTCTCCCGCTACGAGGGCATGGAGAACGAGAAGGCCGTCCTGCGCGCCGTCACCGACGAGATCATGTACGCGATCCTGTCGCTGTCGGAGCAGGAGTACGTCGACCAGTACGCGGCCGTGGTCAAGGCGGAGGAGGCCGCGCAGAAGGACACGGACAAGTCGGCGAAGCCGGTCAAGGAACGCAAGTTCCCGCGCCTGCCGCTGAGTTGAGCCAATCCGGGGATCGATTCGAGCCGCCCCGGGCCACGGGATTCCGCGGGTTCTGCCCGCAGCAGATCGTCCTGCCGGGGCGGGCCCCGGCGTCGTACGGTCGGGTCATGACACGACGTGCTGTGGTGATCGGAGCGACGGGACAGATCGGACGCGTGGCCGTGGGCGCGCTGGCGCGGGACGGCTGGGAGGTGACCGCCGTCTCGCGGGGCGGCGACCGCGACAAGAACTGGCCGGAGGGTGTACGGGTCGCGCGGGCCGACCGCGCCGACGACGCGGCGCTGTCCGCCGCGATCGGTGACGGCTGCGACGTGCTGGTGGACATGGTCGCGTACGGCCCCGAGCACGCACGGCAGTTGACGGGGCTGGCCGAGCGGGTCGGGTCGGCCGTCGTCATCTCCAGCATCTCGGTGTACGAGGACGACAAGGGCCGTAACTTCGACACCCAGGCGGAGCCGGACGGCTTCCCCGAGTACCCCGTCCCCCTCACCGAGAGCCAGCGCACGGTCCGGCCGGGCGAGGCCTCGTACAGCACCCGCAAGGCGGGCCTGGAGCGCGAACTCCTCGCGGCCGGTGAGCGGTTGCCCACGACGCTGGTGCGGGCGGGCGCCATCCACGGCCCGCACTGCCGTACGCCGCGCGAGCTGTACTTCGTCAAGCGCAACCTGGACGGGCGGCGCCGCCGGGTCATCGCCTACGGCGGGGAGAGCCGCTTCCATCCGGCGAGCGTGCACAACATCGCCGAGCTGATCCGGCTGGCCGCCGCGCGGCCGGGCACGCGGGCGCTGAACGCCGTGGACCCCGACGCTCCGAAGGTCACGGAGATCGCCGCCGCCATCGACGCCGTGATGGGCGTGCGGACGGAGAACGTGCTGGTCGACGGCCCGCCTCCGGTACCCGCGGTCGGCGACACACCATGGTCCGTGCCGGCGCCCGTGGTGTGCGACATGTCGGCCGCCGAACGGGAGTTGGGCTACCGCCCGGTGGTGGCCCGGTACGCGGAGACGCTCCCGGAGACGGTCGCGTGGATCGAACGGCAGTTGGCGGGCGGCCGTGACTGGCGGGAGGCGTACCCCAAGATGTTCCAGACCTACGGGGACCTCTTCGACTACGCGGCGGAGGACGCCTGGCTGAAGTCGTGAGGTGACGGATACGCGAAGGGG
>NZ_AEJC01000513.1 GCF_000317595.1 Streptomyces ipomoeae 91-03
AGCCCCTGTGGTTCTTGCGGCCCAGTACGCCGACGGCGACGAGGTCTTCCAGGAGGGGGGCTGGTTTCTGCTCCGGGCAGGCGAGTTGGTCGTACAAGCGGTGCTGAATGGCCAGCGCGACGTCCAGACCGATCGTGTCGAGGAGTGCGAAGGGGCCCATGGGGTAGCCGTAGCCGTTCTGGATGGCGGTATCCGTGGCCTCGATGTCGGTGCCGGGGCGTTGCAGCAGATTGACCGCCGCGCCGAGGTAGGGGAAGAGGAGGCAGTTGACTATGAAGCCGGCGCGATCAGGACAGGTGACCGTGGTCTTGCCCAGACCGGCGGCGAAGGCCTGGGCGCCGGCGAACACGTCGTCGGAGGTGACGTCGGTGCGCACCAGTTCGACGAGTCGCAGTACGGGCGCCGGGTTGAAGAAGTGCATGCCCACGACATCGGCGGGGCGTCCGGTGGCTTCCGCGCAGGCTGTCACGGACAGGCTGGAAGTGGTGGTCGCCAGGATGGCTTCTGGTCTGGCCACCGTGCCGAGCCGGGCGAAGAGGGAGCGCTTGACGTCGAGGTCTTCCGCCACCGCTTCGATGATCAGATCGCAGTCCGCGGCTGCCTGCACGGCCGTGGCAGGGGTGAGCGATGCCAGGGCCGCGGCCTTCTGCTGGGGGGTGATCCTGCCTCGGCGGACGGCGCGGGTCAGGGATTCGGAGATCGCCGCGAGGGCGGTTTCGGCCTTCTCCCGGCTGCGCGCCACCAGCACGGTGGGATGACCTGCGGTCGCCGTGACCTCCGCGATACCGCGGGCCATGACGCCTGAGCCCAGCACGGCGACCGTACGCACCGGGCGGCGGACGGTGGCGGGGCGGTCCACGGCCCTGTCTCGTGGTGTGGTGCCGCCCTCGTTGTCGTATGTGTAGAAGCCTTCGCCGGTCTTGCGTCCCAGGCGGCCGGAGTCGACCATGCGGGTCAGCAGCGGGGCGGGGGTGAAGGAGGTGTCGCCCGTCTGCCGGCGCAGTCTCGTCAGGGTCGCGTGGGCCGTGTCCAGTCCGATGGTGTCCAGCAGTTGCAGCGGTCCGGTCGGCAGACCGCAGCCAAGGCGCATCGCCGTGTCGATGTCATCGCGTGTGGAATGGCCGGCGTCCAGGAAAGCCACGGACTGGTTCAGGTAGGCCATCACGAGTGCGGTGGCGTCCTGGGCCGGTCCGGCGCCGATCTCGACCCGTGTCAGGCCCAGTTCGGCGATCAGCGAGTCGACGGCGCCGGCGGTGGACGGGGAGGTCAGGGCGGTGGGTACCGGTTCCACCGTGCCGCCGGGGCCGGGCGGGACGAGGAAGCGCAGACCTGCGACCGTCTCCGGTCGGCCGGAGGCTATGGCGAGGTGAGGGATGGAGAGGGTGGAGGTCGTCGTGAGCACCGGGGCCCCCGAAACCTCGCTGATACGGCGCAGTGCTTCGGTCTTGACGGCCAGGTCGTCGGATACGGCCTCGATCACCACGGTGGCGTCCGCGAGTGCCGCCACATCATCCGTGAAGACGATCGGCTCCACCGCGTCCGCGGCGACCGCCTTGAGACGGTTGCCGACCCGTGCGAGTGCGTCGAGGTCGGTGTCGACAGCCACGATCCGATGGCCGGCCTGGTGGGCCAGGCGCAGGAATGCCTCGCCGACCGTGCCGAGGCCGACGATGCCTGTGAGGGATCGCGGATCGCTCGTCGCTGGATCGGTCGTCATGACGTTCCTCGCACCTTCTGCTCGCGGAAGCGATTGATGGCGTCGATGTGCTGGGCGCGCAGTTCGTGGTCGCGCACACCGAGGCCCTCCCGCGGGGCCAGGCAGAGGATGCCGACCTTGCCCTGGTGGAGGTTGGCGTGCACCTCGTACGCCGCGTGCCCGGCCTGCTCCAGTGGGTAGACCTTGGACAGCGTCGGGTGGATCCTGCCCTTCGCGATCAGCCGGTTGGCCTCCCAGGCCTCGCGGTAGTTGGCGAAGTGCGAGCCGACGATGCGCTTCAGCGACATCCACAGGTAGCGGTTGTCGTACTCATGCTTGTAGCCGGAGGTCGAGGCACAGGTGACGATCGTGCCGCCCTTGCGCGTGACGTAGACGGACGCGCCGAACGTCTCCCGGCCCGGGTGCTCGAAGACGATGTCGACGTCCTCGCCGCCGGTGAGCTCCCGGATGCGCTTGCCGAAGCGCTTCCACTCCTTGGGGTCCTGAGTCTGCTCGTCCTTCCAGAACCTGTAGCCCTCGGCATTCCGGTCGATGACCGCTTCGGCCCCCATGGAGTGGCAGACGGCCGCCTTCTGCGGTGACGAGACCACACAGACGGGGTTCGCGCCACCGGCGAGCACCAGCTGGGTGGCGTACGAACCGAGTCCGCCGCTCGCGCCCCAGATCAGCACGTTGTCGCCTTGCTTCAGCTGCGCGCCGTTGCGGGAGACCAGCTGCCGGTAGGCAGTCGAGTTCACCAGCCCCGGAGCGGCGGCCTCCTCCCAGGTCAGGTGCTCCGGCTTGGGCATCAGCTGGTTGGACTTCACCAGCGCCAGCTCGGCGAGGCCACCGAAATTGGTCTCGAAGCCCCAGATGCGCTGCTCGGGGTCCAGCATCGTGTCATCGTGGCCGTCGGGGCTCTCCAGTTCGACGGACAGGCAGTGCGCCACGACTCGGTCGCCCGCGCGCCAGCGGTTCACGCCGGGCCCGGTGCGCAGCACCACTCCCGCCAGGTCGGATCCCAGCACGTGGTAGGGCAGGTCGTGGCGCTTGGCCGACTCACTGAGGCGTCCGTAGCGCTCCAGGAAGCCGAAGGTCGGCAGCGGCTCGAAGATCGAGGACCACACCGTGTTGTAGTTGATCGCACTCGCCATCACCGCGATCAGGGCCTCGCCCGGTCCCGGCTCCGGCGTCGGGACCTCCTGCACCTGCAGGGACTTGCGAGGATCCTTCTCCTTCGAGTCCATGCCCTCGAACATCGCGGTGTCCTCCCGGCGCACCACGTTGCCCCGGTAGTACTCCGGCAGGCGCAGACCCGTCACATCTCGCGATGTGACATCCTCCGAGAGCAGAGCGCCGATGATCTCATCCATGTGCCATCCCGTGACGTGTCGAGTGGATCAAGCCGTTGCTGTTCCGAGCGGAGTTCGTCGAGCCAGGCGATGAAGGCGCTGACGGCCGGCCCATGGCCTCCATCGCGGGCGTGCGCCCGGCCGTCCCGGCCGGCTGCGGGACTTGCGGAGCTGGAAGACGTACACCTGCAGCGCCGCGTCCGCACGGCGGGGTGGGCTGATGGACCGGCTGCCGTCCTCGTCCAGTAGGCGAAAGCGAACCTAAAATCTCACACCGCATCAGATCTCCTGCCGCCCTTGAATGGAGAACTTGACTACCGGGCTGTTACCAGGAGATGACCTTGGACATTGGAGTGTCATCCGGCCGTGCCGGAGGGCGGCACGGCAGAGGCGGAGCATGAGCACGGCCGGGCAAGGGCACTCTTGGACTGAGGGGTCCGGGATGAAGACCCGGAGCAGTCCCGGGAGTTGATCGGAAGACGGACTGACGGTTCATCACATAGCGCAATGGTCATTCACGTCTGTTGGACCGCGATGCGCCATAGGTCGGGACACACACCCCGCGCCAGGATGCCGGTTCCTCTCCACACCGGCGCCGGCGCCGGCTCATCGCCCGGCGCGCTTGGCCTCCGGCACCGTCGTTGCCGGCACCGCTTCCCCTCCTCGCCATCGCCGTCCACGCTGGACCGCCGCGGCGCGAGCCGGTCGGGGTCGAGGGAGGCTGATCGGCGGGGTCTCGCCGACGAGCACGTGGGGGGGAACGGCGTTGAGGGCGAGCCGGATCAGCAGAAGCTGTACGGCAAGCAGCACTACGGCAGCTGCCGTCGGCACGGAGCCCCGGCCTGCTGCGGGCGGGATACCGGGTGGCCGGACCGGGCGACGCCTTCCCCCGCTGCGCCCGCGACCCCGGCACCGGCGAAGTCGAGTGGGCGGACGCCTACGATCACCTCCATGAGCGCGTGGAATCACAGCCTGAACGCCGCGGGGATCCAGGAACCGCAACTACGCAAGGACTACGGCATCCAGCGGAGACTGGTGGCACGATTCCGCCGCGCCTCCTACCTCGCGGCGCGCCTGTTGTTGCCGCGAGCGGCCCTCCCCCACGTGGTGGCGGCGACGGCCTTCATGCACCACGGCGACAACCTCCTCGACACCGGGCCCCGATCACAGCGCGCCACGGCCTGGGCGATCTGGGAACAGGACGTGCGCAAAGCGCTGGACACCGGAGCGAGCGACGACCCGCTCATCCGCACGCTCCTGCACACCATGGGCGCGTATCCCCGGCTGCGGGAAGTGCTGGAGGAGTACCTGTCCACCGCCACCGCCGACCTGGAATTCACCCGCTTCACCACCGAAGGCGACTACCAGGCCTACGTGGACGCCTATTCCCTGCCCGGGTTCATGCTCATCGCCTCGCTTCTCGGCCCGGAAGACGACGACGGACGCTTCAGGGCCGGCTGCCGGACCTTCATCGACGCAGGCCAACGCCTCGACTTCACCAACGACCTCGCCGAAGACCTGCGGGAAGGGCGGCTCGGCATCCCCCTTGAGACGCTGGAGCGCTTCTCCGTCACCGTGGAAGACCTCGCAGCGGGCCACGCGGCAGCGGGCGTGGAGCAGCTGATCGTCCATCAGGTCACTGCGGCCCGCACCGGTTTGGAGGCAGCCGGGGAACTGACCTCTCTGGTCGCGGCCCCCTACCGGGCGTTGGTGGGCGCCCTGATCGAGATCGAGCTGCTGACGGCGGAGGCCGCGCTGGCCCGCGGCGCCGGACTGCTGCGCGGCCCGGCGTCCCCGCCGGTGGCGGGCACCCTGCGGGTACTGTTCAACGCTCGCAGAAAGGCCCGCGTGGCTCCGACGGGTGAAGAGGCCTCGTGAGCACTGACACCCTGTGCCCACTGCCACGCCGAGCCGTCGCCCGGCTGCCCGCGGTACTGTCGGCGGCCTCACTCGGCGGCCGTCGTGTCCCGGGTCCGTGACGGTGAAGGGGCGGGGGTGGACGGCTCGTCGGTGCGCCAGCGTTGGGAGCGGCGGATTCTGTCCTTGGGGACGGGCTTCAGAAGGATGACCGCACCCTCGGCGCGACGGACGGGCGTCACGGCCAGTCCGGGATTCGTGGCGATGGTGAGGAGGCCGTCGGCCGCCAGGTCGTACCGGGTGTCGCCGTCGTCTTCGTCGTCCCGGTCGTCCCGGTCGTCCCGGCTCTCCGGGTCGGCACACGGTCGCAGGGCGAGGCTGCCGGCCGGCTCGGCGTTCAGGCAGAGTCCGGGAGCCGCCTGGTTCCGCAGTCGTCCCCGGTCCTCCAGCCACCACAGCTGGGTCGCCGATCCCACGCACTCCGCCGTCACCGCGAGCGCTCCCACCGCCTCCTGGGCGGCAGCCACGTCCAGGCACAGGCCTGTCCGCACGTTGCGCAGCCGCGTGACCAGCGGCTCGTTCACACCGGGCGCCGTGGAGGCGCTGGGTGACCGGGGGGCGGTGGACGATCCGGGCACCGAGTCGGACGGGCTCGGGGCGGGGCCGGCCGCTCCCTGGCTGTCGTCATCGGCTCCGCTGAGGGCCATGGGAGCCGCCGCGATCACCCCGCACAGCACCACACCCATGGCGGCGAGCAGCGGCCACCGGCGGCGTGCCCGCGGTGCCTCCTCACCCGCGTCGGTCGGCCGGCCCTCGGCGCCCGCGTGCTCCGGGGCGGGCCCGGAACGCGTGCGAGCCGATGCCCTCGCCCGGCGGGCCGGCCGGGTCATGAGGTAGTCCGCCGCGCGGAAGCCGAGGACGGCCTCGGCGAGCAGGGCGGGGAGCCGGTTCGGGAACTGATCCAGTTGGTCCGCCGCCGCCCCGCAGTAGGCGCAGGCCTTGAGGTGTTCGCGCACCTCCGCGATCGTCTCGCCCGACCCTTGGCGGCTGCGGACGTCGATGAGCCGATTGAGGCGGCGGCAGCTCTCGTCGGGCGCGAAGTCGAGGTGGGCCCGCACGCACTCGTCGCGCAGCAGCGTGCGGGCGCGCTCGGTGTTCAGCAAGGAGGGCTCGACGCCGAGCAGGAACGCCACCGCCCCGACGTCCTCCCCCTCGACCTCGGTGTGCCACAGCAGTGTCTGGGTGCGGTCGGGCAGATTGCGGAAGGCGTACAGGACCAGGCCTCTGTCACCTCTCCCGCCGTACGTGCCGGGCGCCGAGCGGCGGGCGTCACGAGTTCTGCCGTCCCGCAGGTCCGGGTGGAGAAACGAGCGCCTGTCATCGGTGCTCCATTCCCGGGCCGCCTCCAGGACCGCCGCGAGCAGCCGTGGCCGCCATGGGAAGTCGGCGTCGGCGTGTGATGCCATGGCCTCGTGGGTACTGCGTAACGCCTGCCCGGCGAGTCGTTCCGCGGCGCCCGGGCTCGGTGCGGTGCATAACGCGGTGTAGTCCAGGACGGGTTTGCCGTGCAGCGCGAGCAGGTCCTCGACCGAGGGCGCCGTGCCCCCTCGTTCCTCCTCGCTCGGCTCCGTCCGCTCGGAAAGGAAATCGTCTCCGGGCGTCGAGCGCTCTCCTCCGTACAGGAGAGCTTCAGTCGCGGGAGCACCATCCATGAGCCCGGTCTCCTCCCTGTTCTCTGCCGTTCTCCGCCGCCGATACAGCCCACCGCAGTTCCGCGCTCGGGCGCCCGAGCCGGACGGTCGCGATCACACCGGTCAGCCAGGAGTACGTGCCGAGCGATGACACAGTTCACCGCATCCGCAACGCGTAGGCGCGGAAAGCCGCCCGGGCGTTGCCCTTGAGGACCAGGCGCCTCCGACTACTCCTGATCTCGGGCGTCGGCGGCAGCCAGCAGTTCATGCGCGACCGCGTTCACCGGTTCCACCGCGCCCTGGCGGTCGAAGCGGAACAGGACCGTGCCGCTGGTCTGGGCCCAGGTGCGGGCCTGGGGGGTGTAGCCGGCGGCGGAGAAGAAGACGCCGGTCTTGCCCTCGTGCACGGCGACGCCGTGGAGCTGTTGCACGGTGGGCCGACCCGTGGCCTTGCCCTCCAGCTTGACCTGGGCCACGGCGTCGGCGCCGACCACGTCGATGCCGCCGTCCGCGCCGACAGGGGTGACCACCGCGTCGGTGAAACCGAGGTAGCGCATCCACTCGGCGGCGATCAGCTCGGCGTCGCGGGCCTCGCGGATCAACCGCTCGGGCGGCCGGCCGGCGGGCACGGGGGCCGTACGGCGGGTCGTGGCGGCGAGTTCACGGGCGGCGAGGGCCGCCTCCAGCCCATGGTTGGAGGCGAAGTGGAAGGTGCGCGCGCCGGAGGCGAGGAAGCCGTACTCTCCGGGCTGGATCTCGGGGTGGGCGTCGCGGTAGACGACGTCCCGGTCCTTCACCACCAGCGCCCTGTCGGTGACGATCGCCAGTGGCCCGGCACCACTGCCGGAGGGGCCCGGCGCGGCGCCGACGGCGAGCCCGAGTATCCACTCGTCGGCGGCGACATGGGCGCGGGCCAGCTTGGTGAACCGCACCTCCAGCGGCTGTGGGTCGAAGGGACGCAGACGGGCCATGCAGGCGGCGATCGCGTCCTCGACCGTCGCGCCGAGCGGTGGCAGCTCCTCCAGGAGCCGCTTCGCCTCCTGCCCCAGGTCCCGGACGGGCACGGTCCTGGCCGTCGACGCGGCGCCATCGACGACCGCCTGGATCGCACGCTGATCGGCGGCGGCCACCCGGGCGGCGGGGCTGAAACCGGCCCTCCAGACGACCGCGCCCAGCGAGGCGAACAAGCACACCCACAGCACTGCCCACGACGTCGACACCATCGCCACCACCACACTCGCGGCCATCGCCGCACAGCCGAGGGTGGGAGTGCTGATCGCTGCGCTGTTCTCCGGCGGACACGGTTCACCGTCCGTCCGCCGATGCCGGGCCATGCCCTGCCGAGTCGCCGCCACCTGCTGACCGCACAGCGGACACGCCAATGTGCTCATCCCGCCCACCCCCACACCCGGTATTCCTTGGTCAACCCCCGGCCCGGAGACTAACAGCGGCCACTGACAGCACCGCGGGCTCTCCCCCGGCCAGGTGGACGGACGGCAGGGTCCGCCCCGCAGTGCCTCGTGGTCCTCAGGGCGGTACGGGCGCACTGCGGGAGCCTGGGTCGTCGCGGCGTCCTCCGGGACGGGGAGCGCTCCCACAATCTGTTTGTCCCGGCGGCGCACCTTCTGGCCCGCCAGGCCGCCCGGTCACCGCCCGGTGCCCTCCTCCGGTTCGCGGGACGGCCTCGGACGGCCCACAATGGCGCTGGGCGGTCGGGGCCGCCCGCGCCCGGCAGGCCGGGAACAAAGACCCGTCTTCGGCCTGTGGGCGCGGTGCGTCGCATGCGCACAGACTTGGATGAGCCCTCCGGGAGGGGGTACTCGACCGGGCGCCGGTGGTTGCCGTCAGCCCCGGTGCCCGCGCTCTTCCCGGCTCCCGGGAGAAGGGAGTGTCCCCATGTTCGCGAGCCGGGTCACAGGTTCTCCGTGTCCCGGGTCCGGTCACGGGCCGGTACGCCGTCGGGGAGACGTTCCCGCGCCGGGCGCCGGCCGCGGGGCTCCGCGGTCGGCGCTGTCCGGGCATCGGACGAGAACGGTGTACGGGCCGACGGCCATCTACCCGGGCCGGCTCCTCCACGCCTGTCGCTGTGCGCCCTGGGTGCGTCCGGCCGGGGCCTGCGGAGGGATTCCGTCACTTCGGGATCCTTCTCCCGCTATGTGGCCTGATCGTAGGTTTCGAGATGCGGCGTGTTGGTCAGGGAAGCCTGGACGCACCTGCCCGACCAGGTGTCCCGGCGTCGGCCGAGGGCACACGGCTGTCACCACTTAGCGGGAAGGGCCACATCACGTGCGAACCGTCGGAGTGGAAGAGGAACTGCTCCTGGTCGACCCCGAGACCGGCGAGCCGCAGGCGCGGGCTGCGGCGATGCTCGCCCGGGCGGCACGGGAAGGCGCGGGGCAGGAGGTGTTCCAGAAGGAACTCCACGACGAACAGGTCGAGTTGGCCACCCATCCGCAGTCCAGGATGGCGGAGCTGGGGGCCGAGATCATCCGCTGTCGCAAGGACGCCGCACGCCATGCCGAGGGGCTGGGCAGCGCGGTGGCGGCCCTCGCCACGTCGCCGCTGCCCGTGAAGCCGACGATCACCGTGGACAACCGGTACCGCTGGCTGACCCGGGAGTTCGGCCTGAACAACCAGGTCATGCTCGTCTGCGGCTGCCATGTCCATGTGTCCGTCGACTCCGAGGACGAGGGCGTCGCCGTCCTCGACCGGATCCGGCCATGGTTGTCCGTCCTGACGGCGCTCAGCGCGAACTCGCCGTTCTGGCAGGGCAGCGACACCCTGTACGCCAGCTACCGCAGCCAGGTGTGGGACCGGTGGCCGATGGCCGGTCCGGCGGAGATCTTCGGCTCGGCGGACCGGTACCACCGGTGCGTGGAGGATCTGCTGGCCACGCAGATCGTGCGCGACCAGGGCATGGTGTACTTCGACGCGCGGCTGTCCCCGCGGTATCCGACCGTCGAGATCCGGGTCGCCGACGTCTGTCTGCACCCGGACACCACGGTCCTCATCGCTTCCCTCACCCGGGGGCTCGTCGACACCGCGGCGCGCGAGTGGCAGACGGGCGTGGAGCCGCTGGGGCACAGCCCTGAGCTGCTGCGGCTGGCGACGTGGCGGGCCGCCCGGTCCGGCATGTCGGAGAACCTCCTGGACCCCACGACCATGCGGCCCCGGCCCGCCGTCGACGTCATCCGCGCCCTGCTCGACCAAGTCGAGGACGCGCTCACCGACAACGGCGACCTCGACCGGGTCCACGAAGCCCTCGCCGAGCTGACCCGGCGCGGCAACGGTGCCCGGGTCCAGCGGGAGGTGCTGGAGCGGACGGGCAGCCTGCGCGACGTCGTCGCGGCCTGCGTACGGCATACGCAGGCATGAGGGAGCCGTGCGCGCCGGCCCCGCGTGCGTGGGAGCCGCCGTCCGTACGGGATACCGACCGGCGTCGGTCGCCCCCGTCCGTACAGGACACCGACCGGCGTCGGTCGCCCCCGGTCCGCGGGGTTACGGCTTGTACGCCACTCCGCCGTACACGTCCGTCGGCTCCGGGTTCGTGCCCGGCTCCGGGCGCCACAGGGGGCAGGAGACGATGCCGGGTTCCAGCAGTTCGAGGCCCTCGTAGTACGCGGCCAGCTGGCGGGGGCTGCGCAGGACGTACGGGACGGCGCCGGTGTCGTCGTAGCCCTCCTGGGCGCGCTTGAGTTCGGCGTCGGTGTCCGTGCTGTCGTAGTGGACGAAGTAGCTGCCGGAGGGGAGGGCGGCCTGGAGGCGGCGGACGATGTCCTTGGCCTCCTCGTAGTCCTGGATGTGCCCGAGGATGCCCATGAGCATCAGGGCCACCGGCTTGCTGAAGTCGAGGATCTTCCCGGCGGCTTCGAGGATGCTCTCGGGGTCGTGGAGGTCGGCGTCGACGTAGTCGGTGACGCCTTCGGGGGTGCTGGTGAGCAGGGCCTGGGCGTGGCGCAGGACCAGGGGGTCGTTGTCGACGTAGACGATGCGGGACTCGGGGGCGACCTTCTGGGCGACCTGGTGGGTGTTGTCGTAGGTCGGCAGGCCGGTGCCGATGTCGAGGAACTGGCGGATGCCGAGTTCACGGGCGACGAAGGTGACCGTGCGGATGAGGTAGACGCGGGAGGCGCGGGCCATCGTCTCGATGTTGGGGGCGATCTCCTTGTAGGCGTCTCCGGCTACGCGGTCGACCTCGTAGTTGTCCTTGCCGCCCATCCAGTAGTTCCAGATACGGGCCGAGTGCGGCACCGTGGTGTCGATCTTCGACAGGGCTTCCTGATCGGGGGTGGGGTTGCCGTCTGCCATGGGAACTCTCCTGCCTCACATCACGTCGTCTTCGCTAACCTACCGTCAACTGGCGTGTACTCCACCAGAGTTGGCGCTGATGAGCCACGGGTGCGCGGATGGGGCGGCCCGGTTCGCCCACACCGATGGTCACCACGGGTACATGCTGGGCGAGGGTGCGGAACGCCCGGATGTAGGCGAGGGCGGCCTCCACGGCCTCGGTCTCCTGGCCGCGGCACGGCTCGTGGGTCTGCTCGTACGGGGCGCGGTCCGCCGCGGTCAGATGGAGCATGACGCCGTCGCGTTCGGCGACGGCCTCGGCGAGGTCCAGCGCCTGGATCCAGGTGACCCGGGAACGGCCGCGGCGCAGCGGGCCGTAGACGAGTTCCGCGACGAGGGCGCTGTCGACGGCCAACCGCCCTGGCCCGGCGAGGAGTTCACGGTAGGGCAGCGCCGGGTCCAGGTGGTGGAGGGCGGACGGCATGCGCCGGATCTGGAAACCCAGATGGGCCAGTTCGGAGATGAGGTGGGCCCTGCCGAGTCCTTCGTGGCCCTCGATGATCAGGGTCCGGTACTGGGTGAGCGTGGGTGGCAGGGTCATCCCCGCCCCTCGGGAGCGGCCCGGCCGGGGCGGCCGGCGTGTCCGGCGGGCGGCATGGCTCGACCCGGGACACGAGGCGGCGTACGCATGCCGCTCCCTTCGAGTGGTGCGCGGCGGGTGTCAACTCCCCCAGTCTGGGCGGGTGTCGTGGGTGACGGGAGTCCGGGCGGGGGTTGTCCGGTTGTGCGGGCGTAGTGATCCGCGGGACGGCCCGTACGTCCGCCGGTCGGTGCGGTAGTCGTACGTGCGGCGCGGTGACCGCGCCGGGACGGCGGTGCTCCGCGTGTGTCAGGCGATGAGGAAGTCGGCCTGGCCGGCCTTGGCGCCCTCCAGGAACGCGATCATCTCCTCGCGGGAGTAGACGAGGGCGGGGCCGTCGGGGTCGGTGGACTGGCGGAAGGCGACGCTGCCGTCGGGGAGGCGTTTGGCCTCGACGCAGGAACCGCCGTTGGTGCCGCTCCAGGGCTTGTGCCAGCCCTCGGGGCCGAGGTCGGGTGCGGGCATGCCGCTGCGGATGGGGCCGTTGGGTGTCATGGTTCATAACTCCTTGCGTAGTTCCGCCAGGATGTCCCTGGTTCTGGCCACGGGTTCCGCCTGCACGGACATGCGGTCCAGAACCTCCAGGTAGGTCACGACGTCGGCGGGCTGGTCGACGTACTGGGCGCCCGCCAGGCCCTCGGTGTAGACGATGTCGGGGAGTTCGGAGAAGCCGAAGCGGAAGTAGTGGAAGGGGCCGTACGCGCCGGGGTGCGGGCCGGCCGCGAAGCGCATGATCTGGATGCGGATCTTGGGCCGTTCGGTGGCTTCGGCGAGCCTGTCGATCTGGGCCCGCATGACCTCACGGCCGCCGACCGGTCGGCGCAGCACGGTCTCGTCGAGGATGGCCCAGACGGCGGGTGCCTCGGGTTTGATCAGCAGGTCCTGACGTCTGAGGCGCAGCGCGACCCGGCGTTCGATGTCGTCGGGGCTCGCGTTGGGGAAGCCGACGCGCAGGAGCGCGGCGGCGTAGTCGTGGGTCTGCAACAGGCCGGGGACGTACTGGGGTTCGTAGAGGCGGATGACGCCGGCTTCGCTCTCCAGGCTCACATACGCGCTGAACCAGTCCGGCAGCACGTCGCGGAACTTGTGCCACCAGCCGGGCTGGTTGGCCTCCCGGGCGAGGGAGAGGAAGTCGTCGATCTCCGTGGCGGAGACCCCGTAGGTGCGCAGCAACTCCTTGACGTAGGGGATGCGGAGGCCGACCTCGGCCTTCTCCATGCGACGGACCGTCAGCGCGGTCACCTCGATGGCGCGGGCGGCCTCGTCGAAGGAGACTCCGGCCTGCTCCCGCAACTGCCGGAGCCGTTTACCGAGAACCATGCGCAGGACCGTGGGCGCCGCCGGGGCGCTCCCTCCGACGCGGGTCTCACTCACGTGCAACCTCCCGGGCGGGATTCACAGCGTGCAGTGTGCCACGCCGACCGTTGACACGGACAGCTCCTTGCAGTTCATTCTGAAAATATCAGGACGCAGGTTGCGGGCTGAGTTGTTCGGCCACCATAGTGATCGAGTGACCTGGCGCACACAGTGCGCCGGCGTCCCTCGAACCCCTCCGGCCCGCCCCGGAGTTGGCGCCACGGCGGGTACGGGTGAAGCCGCGCGCCGACATGATGCGAGACCTGGATGGCCCCCGTGACGAACGGATTACCTAGGAACCCGGTGAAGGGAGCCGGCGGGCCCAACAAGCCGCTGGCGGCTGCTCTGAAGGAAGCGGGCTGCTCGTACGCGTCGCTCGCCTTCAGGGTGAATGAGCTGGGCCGCTGTCAGGGCCTGGAGACCAACTACGACAAGGCGTCGGTCACCCGCTGGCTCCAGGGCCAGCAGCCCCGGGGCAACACACCGGAGTTGATCGCGGCCGTGCTCGGCGAACGGCTGGGCCGCGCGTTGACCCCGGCGGACCTGGGTTTCCCCCTCGATCGTGGCCGGCCGGTGGCGGGGCGGGCCCTGCTGTACGGAGAGAACGTGGCGGAGACACTTCACACGTTGGCCGAATTGGGTTCCACGGACATCTCCCGGCGGAGTCTGCTGGGTTCGGTGCCGTTCGTGCCGGGTGCGCTGGCGAACCCTCAGCGGGCGTGGCTGCTCTGGCTGGTGGAGGAGCGCGACACCGCGCGTCCGGCGTCCGTGTCGGGTGCGGGGCCGGTGGAACAGGTCCACGCGATGATCCGCATGTTCGACGAGATGGACAACCACTACGGCGGCGGCGGGGTGCGCACGAGCATCGTGCAGTATCTGACCGCCGAGGTCATCCCCCTGCTCCAGCAGCGCGGCACACCCGCCAACCAGCGGCGGGAACTGTTCGCCGCCGCGGCCCGGCTCGCGGCCATGGCGGGCTGGAGTTCGTACGACGCCGGGGAGTACGGCCTGGCCCAGCGGTACATGACACAGGCGCTCAGACTCTGTGCGGAGGGCCATGACCAGGTCCTGGGCGGGCAGATCCTGGCCGGGTTGTCCCATCTGGCGACCAGCCTGGGCCGTCCCGACGAGGGGGTGGCCCTGGCCCGCGCCGGTGTCGCCACCGCGAAGGACGCAGGCAGCCCGCTCGGGCTGATGCGGCTGCACGCCATGTCCGCGCGCGGCCACGCGGCGCTGGGCCGGCCGCGCGAGACCGCCGAGGCGCTGCGCGCGGCGGAGAAGCAGCTCGACGCGAGCCGGGATCCCGCCCAGGAGTCGCCGTGGGTGCGGTACCTCGACCACCACTACCTCCAGGCCGAGTCCGCGGTCTGCTTCCGCGACCTGGGTCTCGCCGCGCAGGCCGAGCACACCGCGAGCGAGTCGGTACGGGCCCACGCCGACCGGCGCCGCCGACAGGCCATCAGCCGCTCCGTGCTGGCGACGGCCCATCTCCAGCAGAACCGGCTGGACGAGGCGATCGCCACCGCCGACGACGCGCTGGAGGCGCTCAGTGGGGTCCACAGCGAACGGTCGATCCAGGCCCTGCGCGACTTCCGCGGACGCCTCGCGTCCCACCGCCATGAGCCCTTGGTCCAGGACTTCGAGCGCCGGTCACGGGTGGTGCTGGGCGCAGCCGCCTGACGGTGACCCGCTCCGGCCCCGGTTTCCGTATCTGACGGTGGCCGGGGTCAGTAGCCGTCGGGCGAGGGTGCGTTCTGGGCGCGGTCCACGGGCAGATGGGCGCCGGAGACGCCGCTCGCCCAGTCGGACAGCAGGAACACCACCGTGTGTGCCACCTCGTGCGGGGTGACCAGGGCGCCGGTCGGCAGCTCCGCGCCGACGAAGGCGTCGTACGCCTCGGGCTCCCGAGTACGCATACGGTCCCAGCGGCGGCCGGGGATCAGCATCGAGCCAGGTGACACGACGTTGACGCGGATGCGGTCGGGGCCCAGTTCGCGGGCGAGGGAGGCGGCCAGGTGGATCTGGGCGCTCTTGGCCGCGCCGTACTGGGCGTGCGGTCCGGGTTTCCAGCCGGAGATGGAGCCGATCAGCACGACGGAGCCGCCGGCCGCCCTCAGGTGCGGCAGTGCGGCGCGTACGAGGCGGACGGCGTGCCCGACGTTCAGGTCCCAGGTGGCCGACCAGTCGGCGATGTCGGCCTGTGCGAACGTGCCGCCCCGGGAACCGCCGACGCAGGCGACGACGCCGTCCATCCCACCGAGGCCGGCCGGTTCGGCACTGGCCGGTACGGCATTGTCTGGTTCGACGCTGTCCAGCTTCGGACCGATCACTTCCGGACCGATCACTTCCGGACCGGTCGCCTCCGGACCGGTCGCCTCCGGACCGGTCGCCTCCGGACCGGTCGCCTCCGGACCGGTCGCCTCCGGACCAGCCGGATCCAGACCGGTCGGCTCGGCAGCGGCTGATGCGACGGCGCCCGGTACGTCCATACGCCCGGCTTCGCCGAAACGTTTCGCCGAAGCGGTGACGAACTCCTCCAGCCGTCCGGGCTCCGTCACGTCCAGCTCGTCGGTGAACAGACGGGCCCGCTCCTCGCCCGTCAGGGACGCGCCCAGCGCCGTCAGTCCGGCCTCCTCGCGCGCACAGGTCGCCACCCGGGCGCCCTCGGCGAGGAGGAGCCGCACGATGCCCTCGCCCAGGCCACGGCTGCCCCCGGTGACCACCACTCTCTTGCCCCGCATACCGGGCCACCCGGCGGGGACGTGCCGCTCCGGTCGGGGCGGGCTGTCGTACACGTTCACCATGGTGGCGAACATACAGCTCGCGCCACTACCTGCCCGCAACTGCACAACCCCTCCACCACCTGGTCTTTTGTGTGTCCGGTGCTGTTGACTGAAACGCGGCGCACTGCGGTTCGCCGGAGAACAGCTGACGGTCCTGTTCCGAACGGAACTGATCTCCCGCTTCCTGTACGGCTTTCTGGAGCTGCATATGACGGCGGATGCAGTCGCGG
>NZ_AEJC01000514.1 GCF_000317595.1 Streptomyces ipomoeae 91-03
ATACCCGGCCGTGCTGTTTCCGGAATTCCGCCGACGCTGTGGCCTGCGCTCTTTCCGGCGCGCTTTCATTACCGCCGGGAACGCCTTTTCCTCACAGACCTCTTCCATCACTATGGTCACGCGCCAAGCTGTTCGGTACGTGGGCCGACGGGCAGAACACGGGGGTGCGAGGAGGCAGGACGATGGGTCGGGACGAGCATCCCGGCGACAACGCCCCGTACGCGGAGGCGTCCGACGCACGGCTCACCGCGCTGTTACGCGCCGACACCCCCATCGCCTACCCGGCACTGCGCGAACTGCGCGCACGCCACCGCCCGTCGGTCCTCGCCTACGCACGGCAGTGCACCGTCAGCGAGACCGCCGCACAGCGGCTGGCGGCGGAGGTCTTCACCGCCGCGGCCCGGCAGACGGCGCGCGGCACCGAACCGAGTGTCCCGTGGCGTCACCAACTCCTCCTGCTGACCGCCCGGTTGGCCGGCATCCGGGCCCCCGAGGACCCGCCGCCGCCCATGCTCCCGGCGTTCGAGTCCCTGCCGCCCCGCGACCAGGGCCTCATCTGGTACGGCATCGTGGAACAGGAACCCGACGACCGTACGGCCCTGCTCCTCGGCCTCAGCCCCGAGGACGTCTCCTACAAGCAGGAACCGGCCCTCCTCGCCCTGCGCAAGGCCTGTCTCCGGCTCCGTCTCGCCGCCTCCGACGACCCCCGCTGCCAGGACTTCCGCCGACTGATCGAGGAGTCCGTACGCCCCGACAACCCCCGCCACAGCACGGATCTGCGGGCGCACATGGCGCACTGCGCCCACTGCACCGGCGCGTACGACGAACTCCGTGCCCTCCGTGACCGCCCACGCGCCGCCCTGGCGGAAGGGCTCCTGCCATGGGCCGGTACGGCGTATGCGCGCGCCGGGACGAGCGAGCCGCGCGGTCGTACGGAGTCGGGGGCGACGGCGCAGGCGGCGGTCGCCACGGTGGAGTCCTGGACGGACGCGGAGGAGTCGGCAGGGGCAGGTGCCGGGGAGGATGCGGGAGCCGAGGCAGGAACAAGCCGGTGGACAGCGGGGACGGAGACAAGGGCTTGGACGGGGACGGGAGCTGGGACCTGGACAGGAACCGGAGCCGAGGCTGGAACGGGAACGGGGGCTGGAGCCGGGCCGGGAGCTGAGGCTTGGGTCGGGCCGGGAACGGGGGCTGGGGCTCGGGCGAGCGCGGGATCTGCGGCAGGGGCGGGGGCCGTACCCGAGGGTCGGCCGGCGTCCCGTCGGCTCGTGTTGACCTCGGTGGCCCTGGGCGTGGCCCTGGCACCCTTGCTGGTCGTCCTGGTGTTCTCGGGCGGGGGCGGCTCCTCGTCGCAGGACGCGGCGGATTCGGTCGGTACGCCGACGAGTCCGCCCACGGCGCGCGAGACGCCCACGGCCCCGTCGAGCCCCGCCCCGTCCGCCACGGCGTCCAGCACCCAGCGGCCGTCGAAGCCCCCGAAGTCCCCTTCCCCGACGAAGAAGCCGAAGCCGACGAAGACTCCGAGCCCGTCGCGGACGGCGCCCTCCCTGCCGTCCGCGCCGCTGCCGAACGGCTCCTACGCCCAGGTGGTGAACGTCGGTTCGGGGCTGTGCCTGGACATCCGGGGCGCGTTGGAGAAGGGCACCGACGTGGTCACCGCCACCTGCAGCTCCCGCGACACCCAGCGCTGGCGCTACGACTCCGACCTGGACGCGCTCCAGTCCTTCGCCGATCCCCACCTGTGCCTCGACAGCCGGGGGGCGACCGACGACGGCGTGGGCATCTGGGAGTGCGACTCGCTCGACGGCGACAACGGCGAGAACCTGAGGTTCACGATCGACTCCCAAGGGCTGATCCGCCCGGCCATCGCCCCGGACCACGCGGTGACCCCGGCCGCACACGGCTCGGTCGCCTTCGCCGAGGCGACGGGGCGGGACGAGCAACGGTGGCGCGCGGGGGCCGGGGCGCGGCGCCGCTGAACAGGCCCGGGGCCGGGGCGGGAGCGTGCGCCGCTGAACAGTCCCAGAGCGGGGGCGGGAGCGTGTGTCGCTGATCGGCCGGCGTCTCAGACCTCGCGTACGCCCCTGCGCCACACCCCCGTGACCAGCGGTACGCCCGGCCGGTAGGCGAGGTGGACATGGCTCGGGGCGTCCAGGAGTACGAGGTCGGCGTACGCGCCCGGCGTGAGGTGGCCGATGTCGTCGCGGCGGAGCGCCCGCGCGCCCCCTGCGGTGGCCGACCAGACCGCCTCGTCCGGCGTCATCCGCATGTCCCGTACGGCAAGAGCGATGCAGAAGGGGACGGAGGAGGTGAACGACGAGCCGGGGTTGCAGTCGGTGGACAGGGCGACGGTGACGCCCGCGTCGAGGAGACGGCGGGCGTCCGGCCACGCGGCGCGGGTGGAGAACTCGGCGCCGGGCAGCAGCGTGGCGACCGTGCGGCTGTTGGCCAGGGCGTCGACGTCGGCGTCGGTCAGGTGGGTGCAGTGGTCGGCGCTCGCCGCGTCCAGCTCGACGGCGAGTTGGACGCCGGGGCCGTACGAGAGCTGGTTGGCGTGGACGCGTGGGTGCAGGCCCTTCGCCTTGCCGGCCGTGAGGATCGCGCGGGCCTGGTCGCCGTCGAAGGCGCCCTTCTCGCAGAAGACGTCGATCCAACGGGCGTACGGGGCGCAGGCGTCGAGCATCTCGCCGGTGACGAGGGCGACATACTCCGCGGGACCGGCCGGGTCCTCGGCGTAGTCGGGGGACACGATGTGGGCGCCGAGGTATGTCACCTCGTCCGTGTGCCGGGCGGCGATGCGCAGCGCCCGTGCCTCGTCCTCGACGGTCAGGCCGTAGCCGGACTTCGTCTCGAAGGTGGTCGTGCCCTGGCGGAGGGCCTCGCGGAGGTAACGGGTGAGGTTCGCCTCCAGTTCCTCGTCGGTCGCGGCGCGGGTGGCGGCGACGGTCGTGCGGATGCCGCCCGCGCTGTAGGCCCGGCCGGACATGCGGGCGTTGAACTCGGCGGTCCGGTCGCCCGCGAAGACGAGGTGGGAGTGGGAGTCCACGAAGCCCGGGAGCACCGCCCGGCCACCGGCGTCGACCCGATTGTCAGTGGCGGGTGCTTTGCTTTGATCACCGGTCCACGCGATGCGTTCACCGTCGATGACGACGGCCGCGTCCTGGATCAGTCCGAGGGGGGATCTGTCGCCGAGGGAGGGATTGTTGGTGACCAGGACAGCGATGTTGGTGATGAGCGTGCTCGCGGTGCTCGCTGAGCTGGCGGGACTGACGGTGGTCGGGCTGCTCATGGCGTCCTTGGTTGCCTGGTCGGCGGTCGGGTCGGGTTCGGGGGCGGGGGCGTCGCGTTCGGGGGCGCGGTCGGGGTCGGGCCGCGCGGCCGGCCGACCGGGGGTCATCCGCGCAGCGCGGCGACGGCGTCCGCGAGGGCTCGCGGCACATCGGGGACGAGTGAGTGGACCCCGTCCCGTACGACATGCCGACCGCCCACGACCGTATGGCACACGTCTGCTGCCGACGCGGCGAATACAGCCGTCTCAGCGCCGAGCCGTGGAAGCGGCCCTGCCGTCCTGACGGAGTCGAGCGCGATCGTCGTGAAGTCGGCGAGCGCGCCGGGCTCCAGGGTGCCCGCGTCGTTCCAGCCGAGCGCCGCGTGGCCGTCGGCCGAGGCCGCTCGCAGCAGGGCCGCCGCCGTCCAGTGACCCCGTGTACGGGTGCGCAGCCGCTCGTTCAGCTCCATCGCCCGTGCCTCTTCGAGGAGGTCGATGACGGCGTGGCTGTCGGAGCCGAGGCAGAGCGGGGAGCCCGCCCGCTGGAGGGCGACGGCGGGGCCGATGCCGTCGGCCAGGTCGCGCTCGGTGGTGGGGCACATGCAGGTGCCGGTGCCGCTGTCGCCGATCAGCGCGATGTCGGTGTCGGTGAGGTGGGTGTTGTGCACGCCCGTCGTCCTCGGCCCCAGCACCCCGTGCTTGGCGAGGAGTTGGGTGGGCGTGCAGCCGTGCGCCTCGCGGCAGGCGTCGTTCTCCGCCGTCTGCTCCGACAGGTGCACATGCAGCGGGGCCCGCCGTTCCTCGGCCCAGCGCGCCACCGTCGCCAACTGCCCGGCCGACACGGCCCGTACGGAGTGCACGGCCGCACCGATCCGCGCGTGATCCCGGTCCTTGAGAACTGAACAGCGTTCCGCCCAGGCCTCCGCCGTGCCGTCGGAGAAGCGGAGCTGGTGGTGGTTGGGCGCCTGACCGAAGCCGGAGGAGAGGTAGGTGGTGTCGAGGAGGGTGATCCGGATCCCGGCCTCCTGGGCGGCCGCGATCAGTGCCTCTCCCATGGCGTTGGGGTCGGCGTACGGGGTGCCGCCGGGGGCGTGGTGGACGTAGTGGAACTCGCCTACGGCGGTGATGCCGGCCAGGGCCATCTCGGCGTACACCGCCCGCGCGAGGGCGTGGTACGTGTCCGGGGTCAGCCGGTCGGCCACTTCGTACATGACCTCGCGCCAGGTCCAGAACGTGCCGGAGCCGACCTGGACGGTGCCGCGCAGGGCCCGGTGGAAGGCGTGCGAGTGGGCGTTGGCGAGGCCGGGGAGGGTGAGTCCCCGGAGGATCACGGCACCGGGCGGCGGGGTGGGCGTGCCGGTGCGCACGGCGGTGATGCGGCCGACGGGGCCGGGCGTGGTGTCGGGGCCGACGCCGGTGGTGGTGCCGATGCCGGTGTCGGCGGTGCCGGCCCTGGCGTCTGTGCCGTCGGTGGACACGGTCAGGGTCACGCCCGGCTCGACATGGGTGCCGAGCCAGGCGTGTTCGAGCCAGTAGGTCGTCTCCGTCACCTGCGGGCCAGCCCTTCCAGTACATCGGCGAGCGCGGTCACCCCGGCCAGGCAGTCGTCCTCGGCGGCGTGCTCGGCCGGGGAGTGCGAGACGCCCGTGGGGTTGCGCACGAACAGCATGGCGGTCGGCACGCTGCCGGAAAGGATCCCGGCGTCGTGTCCGGCCCCGGTCCCCAGAACGGGCACCTTGAGGTCCGCGTCCCGGCCCAGGATGCGGGCGATCTCGTCCCGCAGGGCGTGCTCGAACTCGACTACGGGGGTGAAGGACTCGCGTACGACGTCCAGGTCGACCCCGCCCGCCTGGGCGAAGTCGCGGGCCGCCTCCTCGATGGCGCCGACGACCGTGTCGAGGGTGTCCTGGTCCTCGGCACGGGAGTCGAGCCAGGCGCGGACGAGGGAGGGGATGGCGTTGACGCCGTTGGGCTCGACGGAGATCTTGCCGAAGGTGGAGACGGCGCCGGCGAGCCGTGCCTCGCGGCGGGCGGCGAGCACGGTCTCCGCGTAGGACAGCATGGGGTCACGGCGGTCGACGAGCCGGGTCGTGCCGGCGTGGTTCGCCTCGCCCCGGAAGTCGAACCGCCACCGGCCGTGCGGCCAGATGGCGCTGGCGATCCCGACGGAGTCCCCGGACAGGTCCAGTGCCCGCCCCTGCTCGACGTGCAGCTCGACGAACGCGCCGATCCGGGCGAGGCGTTCCGGGTCGGCCCCGATGGCCTCCGGGTCGTACCCGGCGGCCTCCATGGCCCGCGGCAACGTCACGCCGTCACCGTCGGTCAGCCGGTGCGCCTGCGCGACGGTGAGCTGCCCGGAGCTGAGCCGCGACCCGACACAGGCCAGCCCGAACCGCGCCCCCTCCTCGTCCCCGAAGTTGACGATCCCGAACGGCTTGTCGAACCGAGCACCCCGGGCACGCAGTTCATCGAGCGCGGCGAAGGAGGACACGACACCGAGGGGCCCGTCGAAGGCGCCGCCATCGGGTACGGAGTCGAGGTGCGACCCGGTGACCACCGCGTCCCCCTCCGTGGGATCACCGAGCCAGGCCCACTGATTCCCGTTCCGGTCGACCTCGTAGGTCAACCCACGAGCACGGACCTGCTGCTCGAACCAGGACCGGCATTCGGCGTCGGCCCCGGTCCAGGCGAAGCGCCGATAGCCTCCGGAGTCGGGGTGCCGGCCGATGGGCCGAAGCTCCCGCCACATCTCGTGGAACGAGGCACCGCCGGTGACGGGTGCCTGTACGAGTGGCTGTTCAGGCGGCGACGAAGCGCCCGCCCCCACCGAGGCGTTGCCGTCCTGCGTCACGCGGGATCACCCTCACGCATCGGCACCCGAACCCCCCGCTCGTCGGCGACGGACTCCGCGATGTCGTACCCGGCGTCGACATGCCGGATCACCCCCATGCCGGGGTCGTTGGTGAGCACCCGGCGGATCTTCTCGCCGCCGAGCTTCGTGCCGTCGGCGACCGTGACCTGCCCGGCGTGGATGGAGCGGCCCATACCCACGCCACCACCATGGTGCAGGGAGACCCAGGACGCCCCGGACGCCACGTTCACCATGGCGTTCAGCAGGGGCCAGTCGGCGATCGCGTCGGAGCCGTCGAGCATGGCCTCGGTCTCGCGGTAGGGGGAGGCGACGGAACCGCAGTCGAGGTGGTCGCGCCCGATGGCGAGCGGCGCGGCGAGTTCCCCGCCGGCGACCATGTCGTTGAACCGCTCGCCGGCCTTGTCCCGCTCCCCGTAGCCGAGCCAGCAGATGCGCGCCGGAAGCCCCTGGAAGTGCACCCGTTCGCCGGCCATCCTGATCCACCGGTGGAGGGATTCGTTCTCGGGGAAGAGGTCGAGGATCGCCTGGTCGGTCTTGGCGATGTCGGCGGGGTCGCCGGAGAGGGCGGCCCACCGGAAGGGCCCCTTGCCCTCGCAGAACAGCGGCCGGATGTAGGCGGGGACGAAGCCGGGGAAGGCGAACGCCCGTTCGCACCCGGCGAGTTGGGCCTCGCCGCGGATGGAGTTGCCGTAGTCGAAGACCTCGGCACCGGCGTCCAGGAAGCCGACCATGGCCTCGACGTGCTTGGCCATGGACTCACGGGCGCGGGTGGTGAAGCCGGCCGGGTCCTTGGCGGCGTAGGAGGCCATGTCGTCGAAGTCCACGCCCAGCGGCAGGTACGACAGGGGGTCGTGGGCCGAGGTCTGGTCGGTGACGATGTCGATGGGGGCGCCCATGGCGAGAAGCCGGGGGACGAGTTCGGCGGCGTTGCCGAGGACGCCGATGGAGAGCGGACGGCGGGCGTCACGGGCCTCGACGGCCAGCTGCAGCGCGTGGTCGAGGGAGTCGGCCCTCACGTCCAGGTAGCGGTGTTCGATGCGGCGTTCGATGGCGCGCGGGTCGCAGTCGATACAGAGGGCGACGCCGTCGTTCATGGTGACGGCGAGCGGCTGGGCGCCGCCCATGCCGCCGAGGCCGGCGGTGAGGGTGATCGTGCCGGCGAGGGTGCCGCCGAACTTCTTGGCGGCGACGGCGGCGAACGTCTCGTAGGTGCCCTGGAGGATGCCCTGGGTGCCGATGTAGATCCAGGAACCGGCGGTCATCTGCCCGTACATGGTCAACCCCAGCTGTTCCAGCCGCCGGAACTCCTCCCAGTTGGCCCAGTCGCCGACGAGGTTGGAGTTGGCGATGAGGACGCGCGGGGCCCACTCGTGGGTCTGCATGACGCCGACGGGACGGCCGGACTGGACGAGCATGGTCTCGTCCTGCTTGAGGGTCTTCAGGGTGCGGACCATGGCGTCGAAGGAGCGCCAGTCGCGGGCGGCCTTGCCCGTGCCGCCGTAGACGACGAGCTTGTCGGGGTGCTCGGCGACCTCGGGGTCGAGGTTGTTCTGCAGCATGCGCAGGGCGGCTTCCTGCTGCCAGCCCAGGGCGTTCAGTTCCGTACCGCGCGGCGCCCTCACGGGGCGGGGTCCTGACACGGTCTGCCTCCTCGGTTTACAGCAACTATTCACATCCTGACTTCATGAATAGAACTAGTCAATACGCCCGTACGGCCAGCGGTGGAGCGCCGTGGATGTTTGGCTGGACACACTGGCCCTGTGGGCCCGGGAAACGACACGACAACGGGGGACGAGATGGGAGACGTGACGAACGGGACCGGCGGGGAGAGGCCCGCTGCCCGGCCGGAAGGGGCGCGGGGGGAGCGCTCGGCCCGGTGGGACGAGGCGGGTGGGGAGCGCGCGCCCGGACATGAGGCGCCCGTCCGGCAGGACGAGGCGGACGGTGAGCGCACCCTGCGGCTGTTCGACACCGACGACGCCCGTGCGGCGCGGCGGGACGACGCCGTGCGCGCGGCCGTGGAGCAGGGACTGGTCGGCCCCGGGACGCCGATCGTGGGACTCCTCGACGTCACCGGGATCCGGGCGTCGGCGGCGGCGCTGCGACGGGCGTTCGACGCGGTGACGGCGCCGGGTACTCCCGTGCTGCACGCGTTCGCGGTGAAGGCGACGCCACTGGTGCCGGTGCTGCGGCTGCTGCGGGAGGCGGGCATCGGCGCGGAGGTGGCGAGCCCCGGGGAGCTGGCCCTGGCGCGGGCGGCCGGGATGTCGCCGAAGCAGACCGTGCTCGACTCCCCCGCCAAGACCCCGGCCGAGTTGCGGGAGGCGCTGGCGCTGGGCATCGCGGTCAACGCGGACAATCCGCAGGAGCTGGACCGCATCGACGCGCTCGTACGGTCCGCCGCCACCCGCTCACCGCTCGGCATCCGGGTGAACCCGCAGGTCGGCGGCGGTTCCATCGAGGCGTTGTCGACCGCGACGGCCACGTCCAAGTTCGGGGTGGCGCTGCGGGACGAGGGCGCGCGGGAGTGGGTCGTACGGGCGTATCTGGACCGGCCCTGGCTGAGTCGGCTGCACGCGCACTCCGGGTCGCAGGGCATGCCGTTGTCCCTGATGATCCGGGGGATCACGGAGACGTACGAGCTGGCCGAGGAGATCAACCGGCGGGTCGGGCGGCGGCAGGTGGACACGATCGACATCGGTGGCGGGCTGCCGGTGAACTTCGCGTCGGAGGCGGCGACACCGACGTACGCGCAGTACGCGCGGCTGCTGGCGGAGGCGGTTCCGGGGCTGTTCGGCGGGCGGTACGGGCTGGTCACCGAGTTCGGGCGGTCGCTGCTGGCCAAGCACGGGACGGTGCTGGCTCGGGTGGAGTACACGAAGAGCTCCGGGGGGCGGCTGATCGCGGTCACGCATGCGGGGGTGCAGGTGGCGACGCGGACGGTGTACGCGCCGGGGGCCTGGCCGCTGAGGATCGCGGCGTACGACGATAAGGGCCGGGTGAAGGAAGGGCCGGTGGCGGTGCAGGACGTGGCCGGGCCGGCGTGTTTCGCGGGTGACCTCCTCGCGGAGGGGCGGGCGTTGCCGGTGCTGGAGCCGGGGGACTATGTGGCCGCGCTGGACACGGGCGCGTATTACTTCGCGCACCACTATGGGTACAACTCGCTGCCTCGGCCCGGCATCCATGGCTATGGGGCCGGTGAGGGCGGGGTGCGGTTCGCGGTCGTACGGGAGGCGCAGACGATGAAGGAGATCGTGGCGGAGGCGGGTGGCGGGGAGAGGTCGGGGCTTCTGGGGCTCTGAACTGTCGCCGCGGGGCGTAGGGCCCTTCTGATGGACCCTGGGGGACTCTCGTGTGGCGACTGCGGACTGGTCGCGACCAGTCGCTTCTCCACTCCCGGCCGCTTCCTCCACTCCCGGCCGCTTCCTCCGCTCCCGGCTGCCCCCCCCACTCCCGGCTTCCACCCACTCCCGGCTTCTTCCCCACCGCCGGCCGCTCCCCTGCTCCCGACTTCCACCCACTCCCGGCTTCTTCCCCACCGCCGACCGCTCCCCTGCTCCCGGCTTCCACCCACTCCCGGCTTCTTCCCCACCGCCGGCCGCTCCCCTGCTCCCGGCTTCCACCCACTCCCGGCCGCCCCCCCACTCTCGGCTTCGCTCGTGCGGGAGAGGCCCATGAACGGGGGGACCCTCATCGCGGCGGAGCCGTGAATCGACAGAGTTCCGTGCCCCCTTCAGGGGCTTCGCCCCCGTGGGCAGGGCTTGCGGCGCTCGCCAGTCGGCGCGCGTAAGCGGCGTCCACTTCAAACGCACGCCCCTCGCGCCCCACAGAACGGTTGACGCCCGGCGTCCCGCCGCGTCCCCGCCATGCGATTCGCCCGCATAGTTCCACCTCAGCGCCCCGGCGTGCCGCCCAGGCGCCAACATGCCCGAAAACCAGGCAAGTCGACCCACCTTAGTCAGCCGGGGGCATGTTCCGCTGGAAAATGCCAGATCCCTCACTCCTCGCGCACACGTTGCGTAGCGTCTGGGTCACTCAGCCGAACCGCAGGCAGAAGGGGAGCCACGGTGCCCGGAATCGACGAGTGTCTGGTGGAGGCCATGAGGCTGCCCGGTGCGCTGGGCGCCGCCGTGGTCGACTGGACCAGCGGACTGGCGCTGGGCACGGTCGGGGAGGCACCCGGCGGTGACCACGAGACGACCGCGGCGGAGGCGGCGGAGCTGGCCCGGCTCGCGGCGGAGCACCGGGCGTTCGCGCCGGAGGAGGGTTCCGACTGGTCCGGGGCGGATCTGCCGGTCGAGGACCTGATCGTCAGCAACCGGGACACGTACCACGTGCTGCGGTTCGTGCGGACGACGTTCGACAGCAGCGTCTTCCTGCATCTGTGGCTGGCCCGTACCGACGGCAATCTCGCGCTGGCCCGCATCCGGCTCGGCGAGATGGCGGGACGGCTGGTGCTGGCATGACCGTGATCACCGCTCACCCGCCTCGGCTGCCCGTGCGCGAGGACCCGGTACGCCACGCCGTCTCCCCGATGCTCAACCGGCTCGCCGCCGAGCGGGCCACCGGTGTGCTGCTGCGCGAGTGCGGCGCGCTGTATCTGGCCGACGGCGAGGTCGTGCACGCCGAGAGCCCCCGGTCGCCGGGCCTCGACGTACTGCTCACCACCGGTGGCATGCTCGACCGCGACGGCTGGCGGGAGGCGGTCGACACAGCCGGGGCCGGGCTGCGGGTCGGGCGGTTCCTCGTCGACAGCGGCCGGGTCACCAGGGGCGCGCTGGAGCTGTGCCACGCCGGGGCGCTCTTCGACGCGGCGTACTTCGTGCTCGGCCCGAGCCGGGCGCCGGCCAGCTTCCGTTACGGGGCCGCGCACTGGCTCGGTCCGATACGACCGGTGCCGGTGGCCACGGTGGAGCGCGAGGCGTTGCGCCGCCGCGACCTGCTGCACCGCATCTGGCCCGACCCGGCGACGGACGACGCCCCGCTGATCAGAGCGGCCGACCTGACCGCCCCACCGGTCCCGGCCCGCCAGGAAGCCGTGCTCGGCCAGGTCAACGGCTTCCGCACCGCCGCCGACATCTCCCTCACCCTGGGCCGCCCCACCTTCCACACCTTGGTCGCCGTACGCCGTCTGGCCGCCGCGGGCCTGATAGCGACGGCACCGCGGGGCGGTGACGAAGCGTCATCCCCCATCCACGGCGAAGCGTCATCTCCCACCCGTGGCGAAGCCGCCTCCCGTGCCCAGCAATGGCCACTCACCGTCACCGACCCCGACATCGCCCTACTGCAAAGGCTCAGGGATGCGCTGGAGGCCCTTTGAGCGGCAGCGGGAGCGCCCCGCCGAGAGGAGAGCACTCATGGCCGCGGAGGCCGAAGTCCTCGACGAACTGCACCGGTTGAGGGCCCGTATACCCCAGCTGACCGGTGCGCTCGCGGCCAGTGTGGACGGGCTCGTCCTCGCCCACGACACCCCGGGCGTGGAGGCGGAGGGCCTCGCGGCGCTCACCGCCGCCGCGCTGGGCGTGGCCGTACGCATGGCCGACGCCTCCGGCAGAGGCGCCCTGCGGGAACTGCTCCTGCGCGGCGAGGACGGTTACGTGGCGACGTACGCGGCGGGCTCCTCGGCCGTACTGACGCTGCTGGCCGAGGACCGGGTCAACGTGGGCCGCCTCCACCTGGAGGGGCGTCGCGCCGGCACCCGTATCGGCGCGCTGGTGGACGCGCTGCCGCGCCTCGCGGAGGACTCGGCCACCACCAGGGCCGCCACCAGGAAACCGGCCAGGTCCATGGCCCAGACCACGAACACCACCGCGAACACCACCACGGGCAACAGGACCGACAACAGGACCGACAACACGACGGACCCGCCCACGACCACCTCCCTGACCCCGGCCAAGGCCACGGTCAGGTCCACCCCGCCGCGCCGGACCCCGCGCGCGGCCACCGCCCGCACGCCGCCTCCCCGAACCACATCCAACGCCCGTACCAACAGCGACAGCTGAAAGGAAACCGCACATCATGGCCAACACCGAGACCGCGTTGAAAGAGGCCCTGGCGTCCATCGAGGGCGCGACCGGAGCCGCTCTCGTCGACTACACCAGCGGCATGGCCCTGGGCACGATCGGCGGCAGCAAGGGGTTCGACCTCACCGTCGCCGCCGCCGGCAACACCGATGTCGTACGCGCCAAACTGCGCACCATGGAGCACCTCGGGCTCAAGGGTGAGATCGAGGACATCCTGATCGCCCTGTCCGACCAGTACCACCTGATCCGGCTGCTCACCGGCCGCGGCGGCAACGGCCTCTTCCTCTACCTGGTCCTCGACTCCAAGCGCTCCAACCTGGCCATGGCCAGGCACCAGCTGAAGAAGATCGAGACGGAACTGGAGATCTAGCCCCACAAGCCCGCCCACCCATGGCCACATGGCGGCGCACCCACTCCGGGCGCGCCGCCAAGGCACGTCCCCCACGTCCCCCGCACGCCCTTACCCCCATACACAACACACCGGCACGAACACCAGTCCACCCCCTCCGCTACCGTGTCCGCCCTGGACCGAAGAGGAGAAGTGAAGAAGAAGGTGACTGTGCGAAGAGCGGTACGGGGGACGGTGCTCGCCCAGGTGGCGTTGGTGGCCGGGGTGTTGACGGGTTGCTCGGAGTCGGCGGGGTCGGCCGGGTCGGCGGAGGGCGGTGACGCCAAGGCGTCGGCGACCGCCGGCAGGTCGGCGGCAGCGGACGGGGCGGAGAAGGCGGACGGCACGGGGGACGTCGCCGAGAGCGGTGGCAGCGTCGGCACGGCCGGTTCCGCCTGCGAACTGCCGGTCACCTTCGACACCGCCGAGAAGTGGAAGCCGAAGGCCGTCGACGCCGAGGCGACCGGTGGCGACGAGGTCGCCGCGGAGCTGGCCGAGGCACTGCTCCATCAGGGACCGTTCACCGCCGCGTGCGAGATCGACGCGAAGCCCGCCGGGAACATCGGCTTCATCCGGGTGTGGACCGGCGAGGCCGGTGCGGCGGACGGGGACGCGGAGGCGTTGCTCAAGGAGTTCGTGGCGGCCGAGGGCGACACGAGCGAGGCGGAGTACAGCGCGTTCTCGTCCGACTCCGATGTCTCCGGCACCGAGGTCGAGTACCTCTACACCAGTGAGGCCCTGGAGGAGACGAAGAAGGAGCGGGCGTTCATCGCCGTCACGCCCGAGGGGCCCGTCGTAGTGCATCTCGGCGGTTTCGACACCGACGAGCACGAGGAGATGCTGCCGGCGTACGAGCTCGCCAAGCGGACCCTGCGCACCTCCTGAGCCCCGCGAGCCCCATGCGCGCCCCGTGAGCCGTGTGCGTGCGTCCGTGCCTCTGGTGAAGCCCTGAGAATCGGTTGCCCATGCATCCATGGCCCGTCGCCGGGCAGAACTCCCCCGGACGGATCACCGATCGGGGGAGGTTCTCTTGTCCACCACCGAAACCACCGCCGGAGCGTCGACACCGGCCGAGGAGACGGGCCTCAAGCGCGTGCTCGGCCCCAAACTGCTGATCCTCTTCGTGATCGGCGACATCCTCGGCACCGGCATCTACGCGACGACGGGCAAGGTCGCCGGCAAGGTCGGCGGGGCGCTCTGGCTGCCCTTCGTCATCGGCTTCGTCGTGGCGATCCTGACGGCGGCGTCGTACGTCGAACTCGTCGGCAAGTACCCGAAGGCGGCCGGGGCGGCCCTCTACACCCAGAAGGCCTTCAAGATGCCCTTCCTGACCTTCATCGTCGCCTTCATGGTGATGTGCTCGGGTCTGTCGTCCGCGAGCGCCGCGGCCCGCGCCTTCAGCGGCGACTATCTGAGCGAACTGACGAACGGCGCCCTGCCGCCCACCCTCATCGCCATCCTCTTCATCGTTCTGCTCGCCGTGCTGAACCTGCGGGGCGTCTCCGAGTCGGTCAAGGCGAACGTCGTCCTCACCGTCGTCGAGCTGACCGGCCTGCTGATCATCCTCGCGATCGGGGCGTGGGCGGTGCTGAGCGGTGACGGTGAGCCGTCCCGGCTGACCGAGTTCGAGGCGAGCGGCACGGGATACGCCCTGATGACGAGCGTGCTCGGTGCCACCGCCCTCGGTTTCTTCGCCTTCGTCGGCTTCGAGGACTCCGTGAACATGGCCGAGGAGACAAAGGACCCCGTCAAGACCTTCCCGCGCGCGATCTTCATCGGTGTGGCGGTGACCGGCACGATCTACGTCCTGGTCGCACTGGTCTCGTCGCTCCTCGTCGACCACAAGACCCTGTCCGGGTCCAGTGGGCCGCTCCTCGAAGTGGTGAAGGCCGGTGGGGTGGACTTTCCGCACAAGCTCTTCGCCCTGATCGCGCTCTTCGCGGTCACCAACTCCGCGCTGATCAACATCATGATGGCCTCGCGGCTCTGCTACGGCATGGCCAACGAACGCATCCTTCCGCGTGGGATGGCGCGTGTCCTGCCGCGTCGGCGGACGCCCGTCGTCGGCATCGTGTTCGTCACGCTTCTCGCGATCGGGCTGGTTTCCACGGGGGAGATCGAGGGGCTGGGGGATACGACGGCGTTTCTGCTGTTGTGTGTGTTCGCCGTCGTCAATGTCGCGGTGCTGGTGCTGCGGCGGGATCGGGTGGAGCATGACCACTTCCGGACGCCGACGATTCTGCCGGTGCTCGGGGCGGTCACGGCGCTCGTTCTGGCCAGTCCGCTCGCCGATCGGTCGGCGGATGTCTACATCCGTGCGGGTGTTCTCCTGGCCATCGGGATCGGGTTGTGGGGAGTGAACAAGCTGGTCCTCCGGGTACGGGCAGAATCCTGACGCCCGGGTCACGTTCCGACCTTTTCCTCGACCCCGCCGCCCCTGCTCCCTACCGTCGCCCGCCCCCAGGCCCCGCATCCCCCGCCCCGACACCAGTCACCCGGTACCCGGACACCCGCTTGCCCGTAGGCCGACCACCTCGCCCCGACAGCCAGTCCACGCGGACCCAGAACAGCTGCTCTTCCCCCCGCTCACGCCGGCCGAGCCAACCGGCCCTGAGCCACAAACCGACCCCGACCCCGGCCAACAGCATGCCGCCCGCCGCAGGGACCGCGAACGACGAGGCCACCGCCGGCAGGAACGCGAGCAGAAGCCACCAGCGGTGCCCCCGGCGCCAGTTGCGAAGCGTCACGGCACGGTCCTGGAGGATGTCGTGCTTGCCGGCACGCACGGCGGCGCGCCCCAGCTCGACGTACCGCCCACGCCTGACGGTCGCCACCACCACCGCGGCGACGATGAACAGCACCGCCCCGCCGAGCACGCCGATCCGCCGACCGGTCACCCCCGACGGCAGCACACCGACCCCGGCCGCCACCACCCCGAGCCACCACAACGGCACCGCCCCGGCCCGCACCACGACGGCCACCCGAGCAAGCCCCTGCCCTCCGCGCGCCACGCTCCCGCCTCCCGTAATCCCAAGGTCGTACGACAGTCGCCGGGCACGCTAACCAGCGAAGGTGAAACCTGTCTGAGAAACCGGCGACCGGGAGATCAGAGCAAACCAGGCCGGCTACTCGACGAACAACCCCCGTGCCGCCGCCCTCGCGTCGAACTCCTCCAGCCGGGACTGGGCATCCGGCAGGTCGTCGCACATGGCCTCCAGCAGCACCCGCCCCAGCAGCATGGGCGCGCACGCGGTGTCGAAGGCGAGACCGGTACCGACGGCGGCGGGGAGGAGCAGGTCGGAGACCTTGGCGACGGGCGCGAAGGCCGAGTCGGCGACCGTCACCACGACCAGTCCGGCGTCCTTCGCGTAGGCGAGGGCCTCGACGACCTCGCGGGGATGCCGGGGCAGGGCGAAGCAGAGCAGCGCGGTCGCCCCGGCCCGTACGGCCGCGTCGATGCGGTCGTGGAGCATGGTCCCGCCCTCGTGCAGCGGCCGTACGTCCGGATGGACCTTCGCGGCGAAGTACGAGAAGCCGTACGCCTGCGCGGCGGCGGCCCGCAGCCCGAGCACCGGCAGTGGCCTGGACGCGGCGAGCAGCCGTCCCGCCCGCTCCACCGGGGCCGGGTCGGCGAGCACCTCGGCGAGATGCCTCAGGTTCTCGATCTCGGCCTCGACGGCCTGCTGGTACTCGTTGGCGGAGAGGGTGGCCGTCACCGGCTCGGCGGGCGCGACCTCGCGCAGATGCCGGCGCAGCGCGGGGTAGCCGTCGAAGCCGAGGGCCACCGCGAACCGGGTCACCGACGGCTGGCTGACCCCGGCCAGCTCCGCCAGCTCCACGCTCGACAGGAACGGTACGTCCGCGGCCCGCCGCACCATGCTGTGCGCGATGCGCCGCTGCGTGGGCGTCAGGCGGTGCCCCTCGAAGAGTGCCTGAAGCCGCGCGGCAGGACTGTCCGTCACGCCCGTCCTCCTGTCCGCGCTCATGACGCGCTCCTGTTCCGACCGTCTCTCCGACTGTCCGTCTGTACGTCCGCCATATCTGGCACGTCAGCCACATCTGGCACATCAGCCACGTCCGCCCCGCCGGACCGGTCCGTCACGTCCGCCCAGATCTCCGTGAACCGGTCGAGCAGTGCCGCCGCCGCGCTCACATCCCCCGTCAACGGCCGGTCGGCGGTGTCCGCGTCGAGTGCCGCCTCCGCCAGTGCCAGGGCCCGCCCGACGGGCAGGTCCGGATCCGGTCGCAGGTCGCGCTGGCGCAACGCCCGTACCGCGGCGACGAGTTCGCAGCCGACGACGAGGCGGTACGCACCGCACGCCCGCAGGGTCTGGCGTGCGGCGAGCGAGGCGAAGCTGGCCTGTTCCTCGACGCCCCGGGAGAGTACAGCGTGGCCGAGCGAAGCGGGCGCGGAGAAGGCCCGCAGATCACCGAGGGCGGCCCCGGCGGCGTACTCCAGGATCATCACGCCCGACGACGCGGGCTCGTGGTCGGCGAGGAAGGGGCGCAGCCGGGTGTACGCGGGCTCGTTGAGCGTCGAGAGCCGGGATGTCGACAGCCTCGCCACCTGCGTCAGCGCCAGCCTGAAGTGGTCGAGGGTCAGGGCGAGTTGGGCCTGGTAGAAGCCGCCGTGGTGATAGGCCGCCATGTCCTCGGCACTGATCAGCGGGTTCTCCGCCGCCGCGTTGATCTCCACCTCCAGTACGGCCTCCAGGGCGTCCGCCGCGTCCAGCGCGGGCCCGTGGATCTGGGGCAGGCAGCGAAAGCCGTACGGGTCCTGGATGCGGCCGAGCGGCGGGGTGGGGCGTGCGTCCGCACCGATCAACGCACGCATGCGCCGGGCCACTTCACGCGACCCCCGATGGGCGCGCGCGGCGTGCACGGGCGCCGCGTACGCCTCGTGCGAGCCGTCCACGGCGAGCAGCGAGAGCGCGGCGACCACCTGGGTGGCGGCGATCAGCCCACGCAACTCGTGCAGGGCGAGCGCGGACTGCCCGAGGGTGAGGGCGTTACTGCTGATCAGCGCCAGGGCGTCGTTGTTGTCGAGCGGCTGGGGCTCGGGGGCGCCGGAGCCGGACCCGAACCGCGTCCCGGCCGCCGGACCCGGCTCGCGCCACGGATGCTCCCCCGCCAGCGCCAGCCCCATCTGGGCCAGCGCCGCGATGTCGCCCGTGCCGACCGAGCCGAACTCGTTCACCACGGGGTACGCCCCGCTCTCCAGCGCCTGGCACAGCGCGGTGACGACCGTCGGCCGGAGCCCGGCGCCGCCGGCGAGCAGTTGGTTCGCCCGTACGGCGAGCATGGCCCGTATCTGCCGGGCGGGCAGCTCCTCCCCGATGGCACCGGCGTGACTGCGCAGCAGCCGCAGCCCGTGCTCGGCGGCGGCCTCGGTCGGCACGTCCTCGGTGCGGTTTGCGCCGACGCCGGTGGAGCGGCCGTACACGCGTCCTGTGGCCGCGATCCGTCGCGCGGCGTCCCAGGACTCCTCGACCCGCCGCATCGCCATGCCGTCCGGCACGGGCCGCGCACTCCCGTCGGCGAGCCGCACGACATCACCGGCCCCGAGCCCGCGCCCGTCGAGGACGACGACGGAACCGGCCCCGGCGGCATCCGCGTCCACCGCGTCGGCCACGCCCAGGATCGGGGACAACATCACGCGCGACCTCCTCACACCCTCGTCCTCACCGCACCACCGCACACCCGGCGGACAGCCGACGGTCACCCGAATATTCAGCTATCGAGAACTCTGCATGAGGCTATGCAGGACGGGCAAGGGAGCACGGAGAAGCGACAGCGGCGGACAGGGGGGTTACCCCCAGTGCGAAGGCACCCCCCGCTCCCTACCGTGAAGCACATGACCGGAATGGATGCCCATGACGCGCAGCTCAAGGACGACGCGCAGCTCAAGGACGGCGAGCTGAAGAAGGAACTCGCCGCCACGCTGCACGCGCGCAGAGAGCTGGGCGACGACTACGAGTCCGCGCTCGTGGAGTCGTTCCTGGAGAAGGTGGACCAGCGCATCGACAGCGTGGTCGACCGCCGGGTGCGGCGTCAGGTCGCCGAGCAGCAGATGGTGGTGGCCCGCGGCGCCCGCTCCCCCAAGTCCACCGACAGCTGGGGCGAACGCTACGGCTTCGGCGTCGTCTCCCTGGTCGCCGCCATACCCCTCTCCGGCATCGGCGGCGGCGTGGCCGACCTCCCCGGCCTCTTCGTCACCTGGGCGGGCATCGTGGGCGTGAACATGGCATGGGCACTGCGGCAGTCGCCGCGCCTGGGCAGGCGGGGCCGCAAGTCGGGCGACTCGGACTGGGAAGAATGACCGCCGGTCCAGGCGCAAAGAATTGCGCGGGGACCGCCGCACCCCCGTGTGACGGAGGGCGGGACGACGGCGGTCCCCGCGAAGGACGCGGGCCGGGTCAGGGCCGGGCTTGCGCGTCCGTGGCGTCCATGGAGGTCCGGGAGCCGCTCCGGAGGTCCTTGGCGCCGTTTCGCTGTCGACCCGGGCGGGGAGCCGCTCCCGCCCTGCCGACGACCACTAATGTGCCGGACCCGTGTTAAGCGGGTGCTGCGCGGACGTGACGCGCTCGTACCACTTTCGCGAAGTCAAACCCCGGATCTCGCGCAAATCTTCGACACCAAGGGCCGACCGAGGGTGTTTTTGCGGCCCTTGGCGCCGTTTCCCATGATTTCGCCCCAGCCGTAGTGGCCCTGAGACCTCGCCCCAGCCCAGGCCCTACCGCTTCAGGCCCCACGGCTTCAGGCCCTACTGCCTCAGGTCCTACTGCTTCGCCCCGCCCATGGCGAGGAACGCGAGCAGGTCCTGCCGGCTCACCACACCCGTCGGCTTGCCCTCGACGAGCACGATCGCCGCGTCCGCCGTACCCAGCACGGACATCAGGTCCCCGACCGGCTCACCGGAACCGACCTGCGGCAGCGGCGGCGACATGTGCTTCTCCAGCGGGTCGTCGAGCGAGGCCCGCTGGGTGAACAGCGCGTCGAGCAGTTCCCGTTCGACCACCGAGCCCACGACCTCGGCGGCCATGACGTCGGGGTGCCCGGCGCCCGGCTTGACGATGGGCATCTGCGAGACGCCGTACTCCCGCAGCACCTCGATCGCCTGTCCGACCGTCTCGTCCGGGTGCATATGGACGAGGGACGGCATGGCGCCGTGCTCCTTGTGGTCGAGGACGTCACCGACGCGCGCGCTCGGCCCCTCGTCCTCCAGGAAGCCGTAGTCGGCCATCCACTCGTCGTTGAAGATCTTGCTGAGGTATCCGCGACCGCTGTCCGGCAGCAGGACGACCACGACGTCGTCCGGCCCGAGCCGCTCGGCGACGCGCAGCGCGGCGACGACGGCCATGCCGCACGAGCCGCCGACCAGCAGCCCCTCCTCCTTGGCGAGCCGCCGGGTCATCTGGAAGGAGTCCTTGTCGGAGACGGCGACGATCTCGTCGGCGACGGTCCGGTCGTAGGCGGTGGGCCAGAAGTCCTCACCGACGCCCTCGACGAGGTACGGCCGCCCGGACCCGCCCGAGTACACGGACCCCTCGGGGTCGGCGCCGATGACCTGGACGCGCCCGTCGCTCACGTCCTTCAGATACCGCCCGGTCCCGGAGATGGTGCCGCCGGTGCCCACACCCGCCACGAAATGGGTGATCCTGCCCTCCGTCTGCTCCCACAGCTCAGGGCCGGTCGAGTGGTAGTGGGAGGCCGGGTTGTCGGGGTTGGAGTACTGGTCCGGCTTCCAGGCTCCCGGCGTCTCACGCACCAGCCGGTCCGACACGTTGTAGTACGAGTCGGGGTGCTCGGGGGCGACGGCGGTGGGGCAGACGACGACCTCGGCCCCGTAGGCCCGCAGCACATTGATCTTGTCCGTCGACACCTTGTCGGGGCACACGAAGATGCACTTGTACCCCTTCTGCTGCGCCACGATGGCCAGCCCGACCCCGGTGTTCCCGCTGGTCGGCTCCACGATCGTGCCGCCCGGCCGGAGTTCGCCGCTCTTCTCCGCCGCCTCGATCATGCGCAGGGCGATGCGGTCCTTCACGGAACCGCCGGGATTGAAGTACTCAACCTTGGCCAGGACGGTCGCCTGGATGCCCGAGGTCACGCTGTTGAGCCTCACCAGCGGGGTGTTGCCGACGAGACTGATCATCGAGTCGTGGAATTGCACCGTTGTCTCCGGAGCTGCAAAAAGGGATGGCGTGATGTTCCGCCAGCCTAAGCCCCGCTCCTCCTGATCTCCTCACGTTCACGTCCCGGCTGGATTGGCCGAGGGCCGCTACGGGGCAAGGAGTGGTTGTACGGCAAGGGCCTGTCCCGGGCGATGTGGACCGCCGCCGCGATGTCCCGATCGCGGCTCTCCCACGGGCCCCACGAAAACCCCGTGCCTCCCACATGCGTGCCGTCCTTGACTATCGGGTCGCGCCACCAGGAGGGGGAGGCGGCGGCCACGGGCGGAGCCTGGGCCTCCGGCGGGGCGT
>NZ_AEJC01000515.1 GCF_000317595.1 Streptomyces ipomoeae 91-03
GGCACTCGGCGAGGTTGGGTGCCTTTTGGGCCGCCTCGGCGTACAGCCGTGCCGCCGTCGTCAGGTCGCCGTCCCGTTCGTGGAGGTACGCCGCCACCGCGGCGTGGCGGGGCAGTGAGTCGTCCAGTGCCGCGAGCGCCGCCAGGCCGGCGCGCGGTCCGTCGGCTTCGCCGACGGCGACCGCGCGGTTGAGCCGGACGACGGGGCTGTCGGTCAGGCGCGTGAGCTCGTCGTACCACTCGACGATCTGCACCCAGTCGGTCTCCTCGGCGGTGGGCGCGTCGGCGTGGAGGGCGGCGATGGCGGCCTGGGCCTGGTATTCGCCCAGCCGGTCGCGGGCCAGGGCGGCCTGCAGGATTGCCACGCCCTCCGCGATCAGCTTCGTGTCCCAGCGGGCGCGGTCCTGCTCGGCGAGCGGCACCAGGCTGCCGTCGGGCGCGGTCCGGGCGGCACCCCGGGCGTGGTGGAGCAGCATGAGGGCGAGCAGCCCCGCCACCTCGGGGTGGTCGATCGCGGCCGCGAGCTGCCGGGTGAGCCGGATGGCCTCGGCGGCGAGGTCGACGTCGCCGGAGTAGCCCTCGTTGAAGACCAGGTAGAGGACGCGCAGCACGGTGGCGACGTCGCCGGGCTGGTCGAACCGCACGCCCGAGACGGTGCGCTTGGCCCGGCTGATGCGCTGCGCCATGGTCGCCTCGGGCACCAGGTAGGCCTGGGCGATCTGGCGGGTGGTGAGCCCGCCGACGGCGCGCAGTGTGAGCGCGACCGCGGACGACGGCGTCAGCGACGGGTGGGCGCACAGGAAGTAGAGCTGGAGCGTGTCGTCCACCGCGGGCGCGGGCCCGGGTGCCGGTTCCTCGTCGAGGCGGTCCTCGCGCCGGCGGCGGGCGGCGTCCGACCGGGTCGCGTCGAGGAACTTGCGCCATGCCACGGTGACGAGCCAGCCCTTCGCATCCCGCGGCGGGTCGGCCGGCCAGACGCGGAGCGCCTCGATGAGCGCGTCCTGTACGGCGTCCTCGGCCGCCGCGAAGTCGGCTCCGCGGCGGACGATGACGGCCAGGACGCTCGGCGTGAGGCTCCTCAGCAGGGCGTCGTTCATCCGGGAGGTCACTCCGTGATGCAACTGGCATGCGCGGCCAGGAACGGGCGCACCTCGAGCCACTCGTGGATCGGCTTCCCGCCCGCACCGGGGGCGGCCGACAACTCCCCGGCCAGCTCGACGGCACGCTCGTAGGTGTCGACGTCGATCACCATCCAGCCGGCGATGAGGTCCTTGGTCTCGGCGAACGGGCCGTCGGTGACCGGCGGGCGCCCCTCACCGTCGTACCGGACGAACGTCCCCTCCGGGGCGAGCGCCTGACTGTCGACGAACTCGCCGGTCTCCTGGAGCCGGGCCGCGAAGTCCTGCATGTACTGCACGTGCGCCGAGATCTCCTCCGGCGTCCACTTGTCCATGGGCACGTCGTTGACCGGGGTCGGAGCGCCGCGGTAGTGCTTGAGAAGCAAGTACTTGGCCATCGTGTTTCTCCTCGGTGCTGTGCGACCCATTGTGGTCGCGTTCACCCCGGGGACGGAGCCGGGCACGGGTTTTCGACATCGCCGCCCGAATTTTTTCCGGCTCTCGTGGACGGGCCCGGGTGAGCCGTCTCGTCGGCCAACACCGGAAGCGGAAGGGCTGTCGTGATGAGACGCGACGACGGCCCTTCCGTCATGGTCTCGGAGGGTCTACGGAGCGAGCAGGTCAGAACCGTGCCCCGACGTCCGCGCCGTTGCCGGGGCGCAGGAAGGTCGAGGACGGGATGGCGCCGGTGGCTGTCCGGGGTCCGGTGATGGTGCTCGCGTTGGTGCTGGCGAATGTCCAAGTGCCGCCGAGGTTCCAGGAGTTGCCGCTGCCGATGGAACGGGAGCCCAACGAGGCGTTGGTGCCGTTGGCCACCGCGAGGTTCTTCGTCAGCGTGCTGGAGGAACGACTGAAGTCGAACCCGGCCTTCGGGTGGTCCCACGCGGTGCAGCGGTCGATCTTCATCTTGCCCGGGTTGTTGTTGTCGACGAAGCCGCCGGCCGAGTTGTCCCACGCCATGCTGTTGCGCACGGTGTGGTCGGCGGCCACGCCGTTGCCGCCCATCTTGAACCCGTTGCCGTCGCCCTGGTAGTCGGGCAGGTTCCACCGGTTGAACCCGTTGCCCCAGGCGAGCGTGTTCTCGGTGAGGATCGGTGACTCGAACATCCACCAGTCGAGCCCGTCGTCGGAGTTGTTCCACAGCCGGGCGCCGCGTACGACGTTGCCGCTGCCGGAGCCCTCCTTGATGGCCAGGCCGTCGGCGCTCTCGCCGTTCTTGCGCGGGTCACGGTTGCCGTGACTGTCCAGGTTGAGGATCTGGTTGTTGCTGGTCGCGCCCACGAGGTGGAGCCCGGACTCGTAGTTGTCCCGGGTGATGAGACGGTCGTAGACGTTGTCGCTGGAGTCCAGTCCGAAGATGCCGTACGGGCCGTGGATGATCTCCAGTCCGATCAGCCGCCAGTACTCGCCCTCGATGTGGATGGCGCCGCGCTCGGAGCGGGGGATCGTGGAGCCCACGGCCCCGGGCGTGTACGGCATGTTCTCGCCGTCGATGACGACCCGCTCGCTGTTGTAGTTGCGCAGGGTGATGGGCTGGCTGGACGTGCCGCTTTTGAGGAGCTGGATGTTCGTGCCCGGCGCGTACGTACCGCCCCGGATCTGGATCGTGGTTCCCGGCTGAGCCAGGTCCACTGCCCGCTGGATCGTCTTCAACGGGGCGGAGAGGGTTCCCGGGTTGCCGTCACTGCCGTTCACAGCCACATACAGGTCGCTCGCCCGCACCCGGCTGTCGGCGGCGTGCGCGCCGTTCCCGGCTGACAGGACGAGCAGGCCGGCCAGGAGGCCGGAGAGGGCGACGGACGAGGTGGGGGGCTTCAGGCGCATGGCGGGTCTCCAGGGTGCGGCGGTGCACAGGACGACTAGAAAGCGCTTTCCACGTGACGTTTCCGTGCGAACGTAGGGTTGCGTCGTGAGCGCGTCAATAGTCCCGTACATAATTGGCGTTCACATGGACGAACAAATGTGGCGATGGCGGCACCATCCGTCACCACGCGCGCCCCTGTCCGGCCAACAAGTCAACCGGGCCTACGCCGGAAACGAGGGGGGCGCGTCCGTCTCGAGCGGGTCCGTCTCAGGGGTGTGCGGCGAAGTGCCGGACGATGCCCGCGATTCCGTCGCCGATCGCTCGCTCGGCGATGGGCGCCAGGCCCTCCGGAAGGATCTCCTGGCTGTAGACCACACGTGAGCCGTCTCCGTCAGGGAGCACGTCGATGGTGCCGAGGTGGAATTCGATGGGCAGCGGCATGCCCTCGACGAACCGGTGCCGCGATCGTGATCGGCGCCGGTGTCTTCACCAAGGCCGGCATCAGCCCGGAAACCCGGATGCCCACCGCCTTCGGCCTGTGCGCCCTCGGCTTCGCGGTGGTCTGGCTCGCACCCGACCCCCTCGTGCTGACCATCGGCGCCGTGATCAACTGCCTCGGCGGCGGCATCATGTTGCCGAGCCTGCTCACCCTCGCCATGTCCAAGCTCGACTACGCCGACCGCGGACGCGGCACCGGCCTGTGGACCGGCTCCTTCGTCCTCTACTGCCGTGAGGTGACCATTTTCCAGCGGCCTTGGAACCGGCACGCCCTGTCCCCCAGGGCGCCGCCGACAACATGAACGCGGCGACTGTGGGCACGCCGGTGACGGCAACGTCCACCTGGGTGTCTTCCGTGAGGATGCCGAGGAGCGACACAGACTGCCGGACGACTGGGCTAATCCCGGCTCCACCTCTGGGTGGCGTTGCCGAGGGCCGTCCACAGTTGCACCTTCGATCCGTTGGCTGTCGCCCAGTTGGTGACGTCGACCGCGAGACCGTTGGAGCGGTTGATGACGGATCCGTCCAGCCGGAACCACCACTTCTGGCTGGACTTTCCGTTGCAGGGCCACAGGATGAGCTTGGTGCCCGCGGTGGTGCCGTCACCGGCCGCGGCGAGGCAGTTGCCCAGGACGCGGAGCTCACCCGTGTCGGTCGCCGTGATCTGCTGGTTCTGGTTCCCGGAGCAGTCCCAGATCTGCACCTGCACACCCGTCTGGCCGTTCGGCACATCGAGGCAGCGACCGGAGTCGGCGCCCTTCAGCGCGAAGGGGTTCGCCGGCGCGGGGTCCTGGACGCGCTGCCACTCCTGCGCGTCGTCCGCCGCCGGGTTCGCGGACGCGCCGATCGACGCTTCCAGGTCGACGGCGCCGCTCTGGGTCGCACCCGTCATGAACAGGCTCGGGTTACGGACGGAACGGATCTTGTAGTAGCCGTCGGTCGAGGGGACGAGCGTCCATTGCTTGTCGGTGGCTCCGTCGTCGACCCATTGGGCGAGCTTCTGCCCGGCTGTCGCGCTGCCGGTCCAGATGGCGACCGAGCGGCCACCCGCCTTGTTGAGCAGGGTCACGTCGTCGCCCTTGGCCGTCAGGTGCCAGCGCTGGGAGTCGTCCGTGGCAGCCTCGTCGCGCAGGACGAGGTCGGGGACGTTGCCCGTGAGGTTCGCGTCCTGGGTCTTTCCGGCGTCGGGGCTGAGGACCTGGCCGGTCAGACGGTTGACGAGCGTGTAGTAGTCGCCCTGCGACCGGCCGAGGTCGACCTCGGCGTGGCGCACGGGGCCGACGCTCCCGCCGCTCCATGACGCCTGGAGGACCAGAACGCGTCCGGTGCCCTCGACATACTGGAGATTGCGGCTGTACCCGGCGGCGATCGGCGTCTGGTACTCCTTCCAGCCGGCGTCGCTCCTGCCGGACTCGTTCACCCAGACGCTGCCGCTGCCGGAGGCGTTGTAGACGATGCGTCCGTCCGGCATGGGCAGGAGTACGGGGCTGCCGCCCGTGGACAGGGCGCGTCCCCCGGAGGGCACGGGCAGCGAGGTGATCGCGGCGTCCGTCACACCGGATGCGTAGAACTTCAGCGGGTCGTCCGCGAGCTTGTAGCGGACGTTCGTTCCGCCGCCCCAGTACTCGTAGGTGAGCAGCCATTTGCCGTCGGTGGTCGGGGCGATCGTCGTCATGCCGGGGCGTCCACCGCCGATCTCCGTCCTGCCGCCGTTGTTCACCGTGGTGCCCGCCACGTCGACGACCGCCTGGCTCCAGGACGTGCTGCTGCCGTCCCACGTCTTGTGCACGAGGATCTGCCCTCGGGAATCCGACGCCGTGTCGTTGTCCGCGTCGAGGGTCGGCACTCCCGTGGTGGCGTCGAATCCGAGGTAGTCGTTCTCGTCGGAGTAGTAGGCGACGAGCTTGCCGCCCCGGGCGACGAGGTACGGCTCCCAGACCGGGTCCTGCTGCGCGCCGGTGTTGGCCGTCGAGATGTGCGTCCCGCCCCCGCCCTGCCATCCGCCGGTGGCCATGATGTTCTGGAAGCTCCAGGTCGCGCCGTCATCGGTGCTGGAGTACAGGGCGATCGCCACGCCCTTGCGGTCGCCGTCACCGGACGGGGTCCAGGTGGGGTCGGCGGCCTTCTGCTCCCGGTAGTAGTAGTCGTCCCCCGAGACGACGCTCGCGAGCAGCAGCGTGCCGGCCTTCAGGGTCCCGACGTCCTGCGGGAGCACATAGAGGTACGGGTTCGTCCAGTTGCTGGTGTACTTCGCGTACCGGGAGTCGCCGGACAGGTAGGCGGGAGCCTTGACGTCGGCCAGCTTCTGCCATGTCGTGCCGTCGTCGTCGCTCTTGTAGACCGGGAGTGTCTGGCCCACCGGGTCGCCCTGGCTGTTCTCGAACGACGCCACGATCCGGCCACTCGGAAGCTGCGCCGACTTCGGATAGAGAACACAGGGATTCTTGTTGCACGAGGCGGGGTTGTCCGCCGTATACAGGTTCGACGGGCTCGGCTGATAGGCCGCCGCACTCGATGCGGAGGCGATGGCGAATACGACACCAATGCCCACGGCTGTCGCCGCGGCGACAGCCTTCCGCGCCAATTTTTCTGTCAATGGAGGAATCCTTCGCTGCCTCGCTGCTCCAGGAATGCCAATTGCGCTCGAGGGAGCCCTGAATCGGCTGGAGACAGTATTGGGACGCGGCACGACCATGTCACCGGCACGTTTCCGAAAGTGTTTCGCACACGGACCGACATCGGGTATTGACGCCAGGGCCACCGAATGAGCGGCAGAAGGCGGCGTACCTCGGTCTTGCACATCGGTCTTGCATTCGCCCGCCTACGCCGTTACGTTGCGGCGGGATTCATGGAGAACGGGCGTCGAGTGACAGGTCGAGGCAAGGGCCGGCAGGAAGCGCAGTACGGTCTGCTGACGAGCATCGCCGGTGAGGCGGGCGTCTCGCTCAGCACCGTGTCCAAGGTGGTGCACCGGCGCCGGGACGTGGGCGCGGCGACGCGGGCGCGGGTCGAGGAGCTGCTGGACCGGTACGGGTACGTCCGCCCGTGGGAGCGGGATCCCGCGACGCCCCGGCAGATCATCGCGGTGTTCCGGGACCTGTCCGGCCCGTACACGCTGGAGGTCGCGCGGGGCATCGTGGACGCGGCCGGCGAGCTCGGCATCGACGTGGTGACCGGGACGACGAACCGGCGGTCGATCTCCGGGTGGCTCGAGGAGTGCGTGGCGCTCGGTGCGGCGGGGATCGTCATCGTGATCTCGATGCTGTCCGAGGAGGATCAGCGCCGGATCGTGGAGCAGCGGCTGCCGGTCGTGCTCATCGACCCGCTCAGCGCGCCCACGGAGGACATTCCCAGCATCGGGGTGACGAACTGGAGCGGCGCCCGGGAGGCCGTACAGCATCTGCTCGGCCTCGGGCACACCCGCATCGCCATGGTGGCGGGACGCTCCCACTCCCTGGCCGGGGCGGCGCGCGTCCACGGCTATCGGGCCGCCCTGGAGGAGGCCGGGATCGTCTACGATCCGGCGATCATGCGCTCGACCGACTTCGACTATGCCGAGGCGCTCACCGCCGGCCTGCAGATTCTGCGGGCCGACGACCCGCCCACGGCCGTCTTCGCGGCCAGCGACGCGCAGGCGCTCGGCGTGTTGGAGGCCGCACGCCGGCAGGGGCTCGCCGTGCCGGACGACCTGGCGGTCATGTCCTTCGACGACACGCTGGTGGCGGCCATGGCCTGCCCGCCGCTGAGCGCGGTGCGCCAGCCGTTCGAGGAGCTGGGGCGCGAGGCGACCCGGGTCCTCCTGGAACTCGCCCAGGGCCGGCCGCCCGCGTCCCCGCGCATCGAGCTCGCCACGGAGCTGGTGCTGCGGACGTCGACGAGCGCGCGGCGTCGCGTCCCTGTCACGTGAGAGGAGCGAAGGGCCGAGAGCCCTTCGCTCGTGTGCTGCTCGCCGCCCCGCTCACTCCCGTTCGACGGTCACGGGCACCGCGTGATGGCGTACGACCGTCGCGTCCCGCTCCTCACCGACGAGCCGGATCGTCTCCCGCACCGGTGTGTCCAGGCTGGAGGAGCCCGCGTACAGCAGGATCTCGCCGGGCTCGACGACGCGCCGGCCGTCCAGACCGGTGAAGGCGAGCCGGTCGGTGTGGACGTGGAAACGGACCGTCGCCCGCTCGCCGGGGGCCAGGGCCACTTTGGCGAAGCCCAGCAGGGAACGCACCGGCCGGGTGACCTGGGCGACCGGGTCGACGGCATACAGCTGCACCGTTTCCGCACCCCGTACGGCGCCCGTGTTCCGCACCCGCGCGGTGACGGTGAACTCCCCGCCCGTGGGCACCTGTTCCCGGTCCGCGGTCAAGAGATCGACCGAGAAGGTGGTGTACGACAGCCCGTGGCCGAACGGGAACGCGGGCGTCGGGTCGAGGTTGGACAGGAAGCTCTGCCGGTCGCCGAGCGGCGGATGGAGGTAGGTGTACGGCTGGCCGCCCGGCGAGTCGGGGATCTGCACGGGCAGCTTGCCGCTGAAGTTGGCCCGCCCGGACAGGAGTTGGGCCACGGCTCGGCCGCCCTCCTCGCCGGGCAGGAAGACCTGCACCATGGCCGCGGCGGCGGAGGCGAACCGGCCGACGGCGTAGGGTCTGCCGCTGTTGACGACGAGCACGAGCGGTTTCCCGGTCGCGAGCACGGCCTCCACCAACTCCTCCTGTACGCCCGGCAGTCGCAGGTCCTCCACGTCGCAGCCCTCGCCGGAGGTGCCGATGCCGAACATGCCCGCCTTGTCGCCGACGACGAGGACGGTGAGGTCGGTGGCGGCACACGCTGCCACCGCGGCCGGGATGCCGGAGCGGTCCTCGTCACGGACAGGGCAGCCCTGGACGAACTCCCAGTGCACACCGGGCAGTTCCTCGGCCAGGGCGGTGCGCAGGGAGACGGCCTCCACACCGTTGCCGAGGTCGTCGCGGTCGGCGAGGACGTGGTTGGGGAAGCTGTAGCAGCCGAACATGGTGCGTACGTCGTCGGCGCACGGGCCGATCAGAGCGATACGGCCGGTGGCCGGGAGGGGCAGGGCCCCGTCGTTCGACAGCAGGACGGCGCTCGACTGCGCCACGGCGTGGGCCAGCTGACGGTTCGCCGGCTTGTCCAGGTCGAGTTCTCCCGCACGCAGGGCCGGCGGCCTCGGGTCCCAGTCGGGGTCCAGCAGCCCGAGCTCGATCTTCTGCCGCAGCACCCGCCGCACCGCGCGGTCGACGAGTTCCTCGCCGACCATGCCCTGCTGTACGGCGTGGACGAGGGCGTCGCCGAAGCCACGCTGGTCGGGCAGTTCGACGTCCATCCCGGCGCGCAGGGCGAGTGCCCCGGCGTCGGGCAGGTCCGCGGCCACTCGGTGCGCGCTCACCAGGAAGGGCAGCGACCAGTAGTCGGAGACGACGGTGCCCTCGAAGCCCCACGCGTCCCGCAGCACATCGGTCAGCAGCCACCGGCTCGCGGCGGGTGCCTCGCCGTCGATCTCGGCGTACGAGTTCATGACCGAGCCCACGCCCGCGGCGACGAGCCGTTCGAAGGGCGGCAGGATGACGTCGAAGAGCTCCCGGCGGCCCACGTGCACGGGGGCGTGGTTGCGGCCGCCCATGGAGGCGGAGTAGCCGGCGAAGTGCTTGAGGGTGGCGTACACCCCGGCGCTCTGCAGACCGGTGACGTATGCCTCCCCGATCTCGCCGACCAGATACGGGTCTTCGCCAAGTCCTGGAGGTACTGGTTGGCCTTGGTGACCGACGGGTCCTTCCACCTGGAGGCGTCCCCGGAGGCGATCTTCGAGAAGACGCGGGAGCCGCCGGCGCGGTCGAGCAGGTACTCCAGGTACATCAGCGTGGGCCACTTGGAGTTGGCCGCGAGCGACAGGGGCACCACGCCCTTCGCCTTCAGCTTCTTCACGGCCGCCAGCAGGTCGTCGTACGTCTTCGGCGGTTCGACACCCGCGTCCTTGAGGACCTTCTTGTTGTAGTAGAGGACGACCGGGGCCAGGCCGTTGGCGGGCACGCCATAGACCTTGCCGTCGAAGGTGGCGCTCTGCATCACGCTCGGCGTGAACCGGTCCGTGCCGGCCTGGGCGTCGGTGAGGGCGTCGACCTTCCCGGCCTTGACGTAGTCGTCGAGCGCGCCGCCGCCCCAGCTGAAGAAGATGTCCGGGGCCTGGTTCGCGCCGAACGCCACGCGCAGCTTCTGCTTGTAGTCGTCGTTCGCGAACAGCCGCAGAGTGATCTTCTCGTCCGGGTGGTCCTTGTTGTAGGCGTCGACGGAGTCCTTCAGGATCGTCTGGTCGTTGAGCGCCCACATGGTCAGGCCCTTCGCCGACGCCGTCGTCGACGGACCCGACGTCCCGCAGGCGGCAAGGCCCAGGGCCGCCGCCAGGGTGACCGCGGACGCGACGGCACGTCGTGTTCTCGGACGTCCGGAATTTCCGATGAACGGGATTCCCCGCATGGTGTGTCTCTCTTCTTTCGGCTGCCACAGGCATGGGTGGGCCAGGCGATCCGCGAGCGTCACGAAAGGGTTTCGAGCGCCTCGCCGTGTGTGATCCGCCTGCTGGCCGGGACACTGACACGGGATTCATGGCCAGGACAAGCACGGGAAATCCGTCGGTTACGAAAGACTTTCGCACCCGGGGGAAGGCGGCTTTTCCAACAGGCCCCGCGCAATTACCACGGCGACGGGCGGGCGGTGTTCATCTACGCCCTCTCCGACGACAGCGCCGAGCACATCGAGGACACCGTCCGCCGCGTCCGTGACAATGGCAACCAGGTGAGCTTCAGCTTCTCCAGCGCCCGCGACACCGACAACCCCATCGCCCCCGCCTCATCGCGACGCCGGCGGAATTCGGCTACGACGTCTGCGCCACCGTCGGTGAAGGACACCCCGCACACCCGGCGCCTCGCCAACGGAAACCCCGTACTACCGGAATTCGCCGCGCACCGGCCGGATCTGAGCACCGTGCAGTTCTGCCGCGCGTCCGGAGACTGTCGCGGCTGCCGGGACGGTCAGGCCGTGCACAGCCGGCTGCTGGTGAGTCTTCCGTACTTCCTCACTTCCTCGACGGCGTCGCGCGGCTGCGTGAATGGGTCGAGGCGGCAGAGAGCTTCTACCGCCAGTACTCCTGGTCGCCCTACCACCCGAGGCACACATGACCGCATCGTCAGCCCCTCCCCCGGCCCAGGACCCCGCCCGGCTGGACGTGTTCGACGCCATCAGGGATCCCCAGCTCAGGCACGATCCCTCCCCGTTCTTCGCCTGGCTGCGGGAACACGCCCCGGTCCACCGGAACCCCACGGGTGGCGTGTGGTTCGTCAGCCGGTACGCCGATGCCGTCCGTGTCCTGCGGGACCCGCTCTTCCACACCCCCGACTCCCTCGCGCTGCTTCACCCCGCGCGGACAGCGGGAGTTCCGCGCGCTGTGCGCACGCCGCTGCGACCGGCTTTCCCCGTCGATCGCGGGGAAGTCGAGCGTCGCGGCCGGTCCGCGTGAGAGGTCGGCCGGGGCCTGGCCCTGGTCGGTCAGGACAACCTCCGCCGCGTCGTCCTCCGGGAACACGACCGTCCCGGCGCCGCGAACATCGGCCTGATCGACCTGACCGCCCGCTACGCGCTGGACGCCGGGTATCACGTCGTCGTCGCGGGCATCCTGTACGCCGAACGCTACGGCGAGATGCTCGCCCGACCGCGCGCCGACCACCGCGGCGTGACCCGCTGCTACCACCTGGACGTGCCGTTCGCCGAAACCCTCGCCCGGCACGCCGCCAAGCCCCAGGCGAACAAGTCCGGCGAGAACGAGATGCGCTCGTGGTACCGGCCCCTCGATCTCCTGCCCGGCGGCGTCGAGACCGTCCTCGGCGCCGACAGCACCCTGCACGAGACGGTCACCCGCATCATGCTCGAGACCGGCCTGGCCGACCTGCCCGCGCTCGATCGCTGAGCAGCAGGTCGTCTGCTGAAGGGCGTGAGCATGGGAGGCGAGTGGGGCGGCGCGGTGCCGCTCGCCTCCCGAGCGCACTCCACCGGGTGGCGAGCGGCGTACGCGTCCATTGCGCGTGTGGGCGGGCGCTGCCGGAGAGGTGTGACCGGGACTTCACGGCCTGGCGCGCCGACGGCGCGCCACTGAGCACGGTGACCCCGATGGCGCCGTCGCGCGCCAGGCCCGGGCAGATGGCCGGCTCCTCGCGCAAGGGCCAGTGGCCGACCGGGTGCCGGACAGGGGTGCGTCAGGCGTGGGCGGTGGCCGCGACGAGCCCCGCGATGTTGTCCTCGTGGGTCAGGTAACGGCCGGTGAGCACGTCGGCCTCGCCCCGGATCAGCCGCAGCAGATTGGCGAGCGCCTCCGAGACCGGCGTGTACCGGCCGGCCTCGCGCTGCGTGTCCAGCCAGGACTCGATGCGGCGGTCCCACGGGTTGTCGCTGTTCCGTGTCGCGGTCGCGGACGCCCCGAGGCCGACGTCCACGATCCCCGGGTGGTAGCTGAACGCGGTGATCCCGTGCGGCAGCAATTCGATGGCCATGTTCTCGGTCAGCTTGTTCACCGCCGCCTTGGACACCGAGTACGCGCTGACGTACGGCCAGCGGGTGTGCCCCGCGTGACTGGAGATCGTGACGACCCGCCCTCGCCCGCGCTCGATCATGCCCGGCAGCACCGCCCGGCAGGCTGCCAGCGCGCCGCCCAGGTTGACCTCCATGGCGTGCCACCACTCAGCCGGGTCGTTCTCCCAGGCAGGTCCGGCCGGTCCGGGCACACCGGCGTTGTTGACCAGTACGTCGATCCCGCCGAGCCGCTCGGTGGCCAGCTCGACGGCCTTGATCAGCTCGGCGTCGTTGGTGACGTCGGCGACGGCCGTGACGACCTCGGGGCCCCGGTCGAGACCGGCGGCGGCCCTGGGCAGCGAGTCGGCGTCCCGCGTGGTCAGCACCAGGTGACCGCCCGCCGTGTGCACGGCCTCGGCGATGGCCCGGCCGAGCCCGCCGGCCGCCCCGGTCACCAGGACCCGCAGCCCGGCCAGGTCCGTCGTGTCTTGAGACATCACAACCTCCACCATCATCAAGTGAATTTCTGGGATTCCGCTGAAGATTCGCCGCACGAGGTGGACGGGCCGGGAGCGCGCCGGTCCGGCACCGCGCCGATCTCACCGGCGGCAGCGGCGCACCCGCCCGCACCGGATGTGGCGCGGGCGTTGCCCGACGCTCTCCGGCCGCCGTCCCTGGTCGGCCCAACCGGGTCGCCGTCCTCACCTCGGGCTCGGCGGCGGACCTCGGCACGGACCGGCTCAGGGCGGCTGCATCAGGTGCTCGCTTCCGCCGGGGCGGCCAGCGCTCGGTGGAGGTGGTCGGCCAGGTCCTGGGGCGCAGGGTGGTCGAACACGAACGTGGCGGGCAGCCGCAGACCGGTCAGGGCGCTCAGCCGGTTGCGCAGTTCCACCGAGGTCAGCGAGTCGAGGCCGGACTCGAGCAGGCTCCGGTCCGGGGGCAGGGCCTCGGCGTCCCGGTGACCGAGCAGCTCGGCGGCGATCGCGCGCACCTCGGCCAGCAGCCGTTCGGCGCGCTCGGCCGGAGCCAGGTCGCGCAGTTGGACGGCCGGTGCGGCGGCGGCCGGCCGGGCGGGCACGAGACCGCGCAGCAGTGCGGGCGCCCCGCGGGTGCGCAGCTTGGCGACGTCGAACCTGGCGAGGGTGAGTACCGGGTCGTCCTGCCGCAGCGCCTCGTCGAACAGGGCCAGCGCGAACTCGGTCGGCATGGGCAGGGTGGCGTCCGGGAGGGTGCCGTTCCGGTCGGCCTCGCGCAGCACCTCGGTCATGCCGGAAGCCTCCTCCCACAGGCTCCACGCCTGGGACTGCGCCGGCAGCCCCTCGGCCCTGCGGCGCTCGGCGAACGCGTCCAGGAACGCGTTCGCGGCCGCGTAGTTCCCCTGCCCCGGACTGCCCAGCACCCCGGCCAGCGAGGAGAACAGCACGAAGGCGGCCGGTTCGGCGTCCTTGGTCAGCTCGTGCAGGTTCAGCACGCCGTCGGCCTTGGGGCGCAGCACCTGCTCCACCTGGTCGGCGGTCATTCCGGTCACCACCCCGTCCGCGAGCACCCCGGCCGCGTGCACGACCGCGACCAGCGGGTGCCGGGCGGGCACCAGGTCGAGGGCGGCGGCGAGGGCGTCCCGGTCGGCGGCGTCGCAGGCGGCGACGGCGACCTCAGCGCCCAACCCCCTCAGTTCCACGACGAGAGGGTCGTCGTCCCGTGCCCCGCTGCGGCTGGTGAGCAGGAGGCTGCGGACCCCGTACTCGGTCACCAGGTGCCGCGCCACCAGTGACCCGAGTGTGCCGGTGCCGCCGGTGATCAGGACCGTGCCGCCGCCGAGGTCCGGTCGGGCGTTCCGCGCCGGCGTCACACGCGCCAGTTCCGGGACCTGGAGCCGTCCCGCGCTGATCCGCACGTGCGGCCGTCCGGCGGCCACCGCGTCGGCCAGCCGTGCCGAGGACCGGGGGTCGTCGTCCATCTCGATCTGCAGGAACCGTCCCGGGTGCTCGGACTGCGCCGACCGCACCAGGCCGCGCGCCGCCGCGTGGGCCAGGTCGTCGCCGCGGGTCAGCACGACGAGGGGGACGTCGGCCGGGCGGTCGGCGGCCAGCCAGTGCTGGACGTGGGACAGTGTGTCCAGTGTCGCTGCCCGGACGTCGTCGGGCGGCGGGGTGCAGATGACCGCGTCGGCATCGGCGAGATCGACCAGGTCGGGGGTCACACCGAGGTGGTCGGTGCCCAGCAGTGCCCATCTCGGTGCGGGGGTCGCCACCGGGCCGGTGAGTTCGGTCCACCGCGTCCGGTACACCGAATCCGTCGGCAGTGCGCCTGCCAGCTCGCGAAGGGCCACCGTCCGTGTGCCGAGTGTTCCTCGGAACAGCGGTTCGCGATCGGCGGTGGTGATGGCCACGGTGAACTCGTCCCGGCCACTGGGTGCCAGGTGGGCGTACGCGTGGGTGGTGCGACTCTCGCCGGCCCACACGTCGTGCCACACGAACGGCAGCGCGACGTGGCCGTCAGGGAGCGGTTCGGTCAGGGCGATGGCGTGCAGGGCGGCGTCACCGAGCACGGGGTGCAGTCCGGGGCCGGCGAAGGCGCCGGGTGCGTCCTCGGGCAGTCGCAGCTCGGCGAACAGTTCCCCGTCTCGCCGCCACAGCCTGCGTACGGCCCTGAACGCCGGACCGTACTCGTAGCCGCGCTCGGCCAGCGACGCGTAGTCGACGTCGATCTCCTCGGCGTCGGCCGGGGGCAGGGCCCCGACAAGCGGCTCGTCGGCGGTTTCGAGGGTGTCGCGGATCGTGCCCTGTGCGTGACGTCGCCACTGGCTGCCGGGCTGGTCCGGCCTGCTGAACACCTCGACCGTATGCCGGGTCGGGTCCGCCACGACCTGGATCTCCGCCGTGCCCTGCTGGGACAACACCAGCGGCGCCTCGATGACCAGCTCGTCGATTCCGGTGCCACCGGTGCCGTGCGCGGCGCGCAGCGCGAGGTCCAGCAGCGCGGTGCCGGGCAGGATGCAGGTCCCGTTCACCCCGTGGTCGGCCAGCCACGGCTGCTCGGTCGGCGAGATGCGGCTGGAGGCCACGAGTTCACCGCTGCGGGCGGACTCGACCAGCGTGCCGAGCAGCGGGTGGCCGGTGCTCGCCTTGGGCGAGGTGGTTGTCGTGAACCAGAACCGCCGCCGCTGGAATGGTGTGGTCGGCAGGGGCACCGGCCGCCCGGTGCCGGTGCCGGCGGCCAGGTTCACGCCGTCCATCCCCCGCGTGTACAGCTGTGCGGCGGAGGTCAGGAACCGTGCGGGGCCGCCGTCGTCGCGGCGCAGGGTTCCGGTGGCGACGCCGGTCGTGCCGCTCTCCTCCAGTGTCTGTTCGATGCCGGAGGTCAGCGCCGGGTGCGGGCTGGACTCCACGAAGAACCGGAAGCCCTGGTCGACGAGATGTTCGACGGCCGGTTGGAACCGCACGGGCTGCCGGAGGTTGCGGAACCAGTACGCGCCGGTCAGCGTGGAGTCGCCGACCCAGTCCAGGTCCACGGTGGAGTACATCGGCACCGAGGGCTTGGAGGTGCGCACCTCCCCCAGACGGGCCACCAGCTCCTCACGCAGTGGCTCCATCTTCGGGCAGTGCGAGGCGACGTCGACGCGGATGCGGCGGGCGTGCAGGCCGTCCAGCGCGCACTCGGCGAGCAGCCCCTTGATCGCCACGTCCTCACCGGCGACCACGGTGGTGGACGGCCCGTTGAGCGCGGCGATCCAGAGCTGGTCCGGCCAGCGCTCCAGCAGCCACTCCAGCTGTGCGCGCGACGCGGTCACCGACGCCATGCCGGCGCTGACGCCGAGCTCGGCGATGACCTGGCTGCGCACCACGACGACGCGGGCGGCCTCCTCCAGCGACAACGCACCCGCGACGCACGCGGCGGCCACCTCACCCATGGAGTGGCCGATCACCGCGTCGGGTTCGACGCCTCGGGAGCGCCACAGGGCAGCCAGCGACACCATCACCGAGAACAGCGCAGGGTGGATGACGTCCAGCCGCTCAAGCCGATCGGCGCCGCCGGCCAGCACCTCGGTGAGCGACCAGTCCACGTGGGGTTTGAGCGCCCGTTCACAGGCGTAGACGGATTCGGCGAAGGCCGGCTCCCCCATCAGTCCGGCCGCCATGCCCACCCACTGCGTGCCCTGTCCCGGGAAGACGAACGCCACCTTCCCCTCCACACCGGAGACTCCGGAGACGATGTTCTGCGCCGGCTTCCCCTCGGCGACGGCCCGCACCCCGGCGAGCAACTCCTCACGATCGCCGCCGACCACGACAGCGCGGTGGGTGAAGTGGCTGCGCGACACCGCGAGCGAGTGCGCGAGGTCCACCGGTGCGACGTCCCCGGCCACGGGGAGCAGCCGGGCCGCCCACTCCCGTAGCCGCTCGGGAGTCCTGCCGGACAACGTCCACGCGACGACGGGCGACCCCGTGCCGGACGGCTCGGTGGCGAGCGGCTCGGCGGCAGGCGATCCGGCGGCGGACTGCTCGGTGGCGGGCGTCGGTGCGGCTTCCTCCGGTGGTGCCTCCAGGATCAGGTGTGCGTTGGTGCCGCTGACCCCGAAGGAGGAGACAGCCGCGCGCGGCGGCCGGCCCCGCTCCGGCCACGGCATGCTCTCGGTGAGCAGGCGGACGTCTCCCGCCGCCCAGTCGACGTGGGGCGACGGCTCGTCCACGTGCAGGGTCTTCGGCAGGGTGCGGTGCAGCATGGCCTGTACGACCTTGATCACGCCGCCGACCCCGGCCGCGGCCTGGGTGTGCCCGATGTTGGACTTCAGCGAGCCCAGCCACAGCGGGGTGTCGCGGTCCTGGCCGTAGGTGGCCAGCAGAGCACCGGCCTCGATCGGGTCGCCGAGCCGGGTGCCGGTGCCGTGGGCCTCGACCGCGTCCACGTCGGACGGTGTCAGGCCGGCGTCCCGCAGGGCGAGTCGGATCACCTGCTGCTGGGCTGTCCCGCTCGGCGCCGTCAGGCCGTTGGACGCACCGTCCTGGTTCACCGCGGAGCCCCGGATCACGGCCAGCACCGGGTGCCCGGCACGACGGGCGCTGGACAGTCGTTCCAGCACCACCATCCCGACACCCTCCGCCCAGCCGGTGCCGTCCGCCGCCGCGGCGAACGCCTTGCTCCGCCCGTCCTCGGCCAGCGCGCCCTGCCTGCTGTACTCGACGAACGTCTGCGGCGTCGCCATGACGGCCACACCACCTGCCAGCGCGAGCTCGCACTCCCCCCGGCGGATCGACTGCGCCGCGAGGTGGATGGCCACCAGGGACGAGGAGCAGGCGGTGTCGACGGTGAGCGCCGGACCGCGCAGCCCCAGCACATAGGCGATCCGCCCGGAGGCGGCGGCGCCGACCGTGCCCGTGCCGATGTAGCCCTCCAGTTCGCGGGGCACCCGGTCGGGGTCGGTGACGTAGTCGTGGTGGATCAGCCCCGCGTACACCCCGACCCGCTCACCGTGCAGGGACGTCGGGTCGATGCCGGCACGCTCCAGCGCTTCCCAGGAGGTCTCCAGCAGCAGCCGGTGCTGCGGGTCCATCGCCAGCGCCTCGCGCGGCGAGATCCCGAAGAACTCGGGGTCGAAGTCGGCCATCTCCCGGAGGAACCCGCCGCGCCGGGTGCGAGAGGTGCCGCCGCGGTCGGGATCGGGGCCGAACAGCCGGTCGAAGTCCCAGCCCCGGTCGTCGGGGAACTCGGAGGTGGCGTCGACCCCGTCGGCCACCAGCCGCCACAGTTCCTCGGGGGAACCGACCCCGCCGGGGTAGCGGCAGCCGATACCCACGAGCACCACGGGATCGTCGTCGGCGCCGGTCGACGCGGCGGTCGGGGCCTGTTCCTCCGGCTCGGGTGAACCGGTGAGTTCGCCCTGCACGTACCCGGCGATCGCACGCACCGAGGGGTGGTCGAACGCGAGTGTCGTGGGCAGGCGCAGCCCCGTGGCGGCGGCGATCCGGTCCCGCAGCCGGACCGCGTCCACCGAGGTGAGCCCGTACTCGCGCAGGGCCCGGTCGGGCGCGATACCACCGGTTTCGCCCAGCACCTCGGTGACCTCGCCCGAGACAAGGTCGACGAGCGTCCTGCCGAGGTCGGTCCCGGTGATCCCGGCCAGGTCCACCCTGGTCGGGAGCCGGTCCGGTGCGGTGGCGGACACCGTCCGCACGGCCGCGACCAGCGTGCTGCCCGGCCGGCTCAGCGCGACGTCCACGGCGTTGCGGATCCGGTGGCCGGTCAGCCCCTCCGCCAGCACCAGGGTCGTGGGAGCGGACCCGGCGACGGCGATCGTCACGGTGGCGCCGGTGACCGTGACGGTGACGCCGGGATCCGTTCCGGACTGCTCCACGCGCCGGACCCCGTGTCCGGCCACGAGGTGGTGGGCGATCAGGTCCGCGAGTTCCCCTGCGTCTCCCGCCAGGGCCAGGTCGCGGCCGGCGAGCGGACTGGCCCCGGCGGGCAGTTCGGTGGCCGGGAGCGGCACCAGTTCACCATCGGCTCCCATGAGGTGCAGACCGTCGTGGGAGCCGGCGACCGCGAGCAGACGGCCGGGCAGCTCGGTCAGCGACTTGCGCGCGATCTTGCCCGTCGCCGTCCTCGGCAGTGCGGCCACGGCGCGGACCTCCACCGGCACTTTGAAGTAGGCGAGGTCCCGGCGGCACCGCGCAAACAGCTCCGCGCAGTCGAGGCCGTCGGAGCCATCGGGTTCGGGCACCACCAGCGCCACCGGGACCTGGCCGAACTCCTCGTGCGCCGCTCCCGTCACGGCGGCCTCGCGCACACCGGGCACCCGGGCGAGCACGGCCTCGATCTCGGTGGGATGCACGTTCTCCCCGCCCCGGATGATCACGTCGTTGCGCCGGCCGGTGATCCAGAGGTAGCCGGCGTCGTTGCGGCGGGCGAGGTCGCCGGTGCGGTACCAGCCGTCGCGGAGCACCTGCGCGGTGGCCTCCGGCAGGTTGTGGTAGCCCAGCATCACGTTCGGGCCGCTGACCCAGACCTCGCCCTCCTCACCGGTCGGCACATCGACGCCGGTGTCCGGGTCCACCACGCGCAGGCTCAGTCCGGGCACCGGCTGACCGCACGAGCCGGGCACCCGCTCGCCGTCCGGCCGCATGGCGGTCATCGTCCCGCTCGTCTCGGTGCTGCCGTAGCTGTCGGTGAGCCGGACGCCGAAGGCGGCCTCGAACGCCTCGCCGAGCGCGGGTGTGCTGACCGCGCCCGCGATGAAGCACACCCGCAGCGCGGGCAGCGTGAGTCCTTCCGCACCGGCGGCATGGACCAGGTTGTGGTAGATCGTCGGCACGCCGACCAGGAAGGTGTAGGGCCGGGCGCGCAGTTCGTCGAGCACCTCGGCGGCGGAGAGCCCCGCCATCAGATGCGCCGTGGCGCCGACCGCGGTCACTCCGATCACGCACAGGTGGTGGCCGAGGGTGTGGAACAGCGGCAGCGGGAACAACAACGTGTCCTCGGGGGACAGTTCGACCATCGGGACATAGCAGTTGGCGACGTTCCACAGCGCGGCGCGCAGCGTGGACAGCACGCCTTTGGGGCGGCCGGTCGTTCCCGAGGTGTAGAGCAGGAAGGCGGGTTCGTCCACGCCGAGGTCGTCGCGTGCCGGGACGGCCGGCTCGCGCGTGGCCAGGTCCTCGTACGACACCGCGTCCGGACAGTCGCCGACGACGACGAGGTGCCGTGGTCCGGCCGGCAGCACCGCGCGCACCTGGTCGGCGTGCGCGGTGTCGGTGATCACCGCCTGGGCGTCGCTGTCGGTGAGCATGTGCCGCAGCTCCGCGTCGGAGGAGTGCGGGTTGACCGGCACGCCGACGCAGCCGGCGCGGTTGACGCCGAGGTAGCTCTCCACCATCTCCACGCGGTTGCCCAGCAGGATCGCCACCCGCGCGCCGCGGGGCAGGCCGAGTGCGACCAGGTGGCCGCCGAGCCGGGCCGTACGCCGTTCCAGTTCCGTGTAGGTCACCGCCCGCCGCGCGTCGGAGTACGCGACCTTGGTCCCGCGCAGTGCCACGTGTGTGCGCAGCAGTTCGGGCAACGGGCGGATCAGGTCGACACCGTGTGTCGCGGACATGTCCGCCCCTTCTCGCGATGTGGTCATGAGAGGGCTCCCGTCACTGACTCGACTGCGGCGAGAACAGCGCCTGAGCCGACGAGTTCGACCGTGTTGTCGATCTCGGGCGCCAGATACCGGTCCGAGCCGGGACCGGGCACTCCGGAGGACCTCAGCAGCGCCACGACCGCACCGGTGGCGGCGGACGGCGTCAAGGGGGCGCGCAGATCGAGCGCCCGTGCGGCGGTGAGGATTTCGATGGCGACGACGCGGGTGAGGCCGTCGACGGCACGCCGCAGTTTGCGGGCCGCTCCCCATCCCATGGACACGTGGTCCTCGAACATCGCGCTCGACGGTATGGAATCGACCGACGCGGGTGCCGCGAGGCGCTTGAGTTCGGAGACGATCGCGGCCTGGGTGTACTGGGCGATCATGTATCCGCTGTCGACACCGGGGGCGTCGGCCAGGAACGCCGGCAGGCCGTGGTTGCGGGCGACGTCCAGGAACCGGTCGGTTCGGCGTTCGCTGATCGAGGCGACGTCCGCGGTCGCGATGGCCAGGAAATCGAGCGCGTAGGCGACAGGCGCGCCGTGGAAGTTGCCGTTCGACTCGACCCGTCCGTCGCTGAAGAGCACGGCCGGGTTGTCGACGGCCGAGGCCAACTCGCGGCCGGCCACCGCGGCGGCGTACTCGACGGTGTCGCGTGCGGCGCCGTGGACCTGCGGCGAGCACCGCAGGGAGTACGCGTCCTGTACGCGGGTGCAGTGCGGCCCGCGATGGGAGGCGACGACACCGGAACCCGCCATGATCGCGACCAGGTTGGCCGCGGAGGCGGCCTGACCGGGATGGGGCCGAAGTGCCTGCAGATCAGGCGCGAACGCTCTGTCGGTCCCGAGCTGTGCTTCGACGGACATGGCGGCGGCGATGTCCAGGGTCTTCAGCAACCGCCGCAGATCGGTGATCGCGAGGACGAGTTGGGCCAGCATGCCGTCGGTGCCGTTGATGAGGGCGAGGCCCTCTTTCTCGTGCAGCTCGACCGGGCTGAGACCGGCGGCGGTGAGCGCCTCGGCAGCAGGTACGAGGGCACCCGACGCGTCGCGTACCTCGCCTTCGCCCATCAACGCCAGCGCGCAATGGGACAGTGGTGCCAGGTCGCCGGAGCAGCCGAGCGAGCCGAACTCGCGTACTACGGGCGTGATCCCGGCCGACAGCAGGGCGGCGAGCCGCTCCGCGGTCTCGGCGCGCACGCCGGTGTGTCCGGTCGCGAGCGTCGAGAGCCGCAGCAGCATCATTCCGCGCACGACTTCTCGCTCGACCTCCTGCCCCGAGCCGGCGGCGTGGGAGCGGACCAGAGATCGCTGTAACCGAGCCCGCTGCTCCGGCTGGATGTGTTGTGTCGCCAGAGCGCCGAACCCGGTCGAGATCCCGTACGACGGTGTCGGCGCGTGGGCGAGTTCCTCCACCACGGCCCGGCCTTTCTCCAACGCCGAGAAGGCGTCGTCGCCGAGGCAGACCGTCGCGCCTTCCCGTGCGACAGCGGTGACGTCGACGAAGGAGAGCGGGCCGGTCCCGACGGTCACGGTCTGGCGCGGCATGCTCATCGGGCGGCCCCGTCGGCGCCGACTTCAACGGACGTGCCGGTCACCGGGGTTGGGCGAAACGCCATCCAGCCACCAGGACTCGCAGAGCTCGGGGTGCCGCCGACCAGGGCCTTGCCGGTCACGGCGACGGCCTCGGGTCGGGCGAAGCCCCACTCAAGTTGTTCGTTCATGGCGGTTTCTTCCTGTCGAACCGGTCACGTGGGGGTCACAGCTGACGGAGACGGCGGGCGTTCCCACGTCATTCAGCCGTCCATCGACGTCAGCGGGGGTGGAGGGCCGACAACACCGCGAGCAAGCACGCGTGCGTCGGGTTGATGAAGGAGCCGGCCTGTGAAGACGAAGGAGCCGGCCTATGAACTCGCGCACGGGGTGAGGGCCGACGAGGTCGTCCGTGGCGGCATGAACACAGATCCGCGCGGGCCCGGGGCAGGCTGACGACCGGCCCGGATCAGCAGGACTGCCGGCAGCGTCCCTGTCCCGCGAGAGCCGACGGACCGGCTGCCGTTCTCGTCCAGCACGCGAAGGCAGCCAAAAACCTCATACCGCATCAGATCCCCTACCGTCCCTGGATGGAGAACTCGCTACCGGGCTGTCACAAGGAGATGACCTTGAACATTTCAATGTCACTCCGCCGTGCCGCAGAGCGGCACGGCGGAGGGCGGACCGCGCGCGGCCAGGGGCACTCTTCCGCTGCGAGGTCCTGGAGAAGAACCGGAACCATCCCCGGAGTTGACCCGAGGAGTGATCTGACTGTCCATCACATTCCGCCCCAGGAACGTCTGTTGGCCGGTGTCACGCCACCGGACGACACAGCCGGCCCGGACCGGGCTGCCGCCGCTTCCCCCCGGTGGTGCCGACCCCGGCTCCTTGCTCGGCGCGCCCACCTCCGCGGCCGGTGACGTCGACGTCCTCGGCTTCCGCCCGCATGCGGAGTCCACCCCGCCCGCCCCACCGAGGGCCGACGCATGAGTGCGACCGAACGAAGCCAAGGCGGCTCCCTGCTCTCGGTCGACCACGACCTGTGCAGTGGCGTCGGCTACTGCCAGAAAATCGCGCCCGAAGTCTTCCGCCTCGGTGACGGGCAGGCGTGGCTCGCCGACGACCTCGACCTGGCCGCAGCGGACCACGACCGGCTGCGGCGTGCCGAGGCCGACTGCCCATGGCTCGCGATCACCTTCACACCGAACGAAGACGACTGAGAGGAAGAGCGACATGACCAGTCGGCCCGAGGACGCGTCGATCGAGGACGTCGAACCGCGGTACAGGCCGTACACGGCCAAGGCCGCCGAGCCCTGGGAGGAGTTCGCGCACGACCGGGCCCGCTGCCCGGTCGCACGCAACGCCGAGCTGGGCGCGGTGCAGGTCACCACCTATGAGGGAGTCAAGGAGCTACTGGGCGAGCACCGGACGTTCTCCAACGCGTCCGGCAACATCTGGCCGCTGAAGGAGCCGCTGCCGCCTGAGGAGCAGGTGCTCGGCTGGGCCGACCCGCCGCGCCACACGCGCCAGCGGAAACTGCTGGTCAAGGCGCTGTCGGCGTCCCGTATCCAGAACATGCGCGCTTTCAGTGAACGCCTCGCGGACGACATCATCGACGATCTTTCCGAGCGGGGATCCTTCGAGATGTACGAGGATTTCGCGGAGCGGATGGCCGCCGGTCATGTCTGCGAGCTGCTGGGCATCCCGGAGAGCGAACGCGACGAGTACGCGCGGGCGGCGAAGCGGATGGAAGAGCTGGTCACGGTCACCATGGACGGCCGAGCGGAAGGCGGGTACGGCACCGAGCTCAACGAGTGGCTGGAACACCTCGGAGGGATGATCCGGGCGAAGCGTGCGGCCGGGCCGGACAGCGACGACCTGATCACCCAGCTGTCCTTCGCCAGGGTGGACGGCGACTACTTCGAGGTGGGCGAGATCGCGCGAGTGATCCAGCTGCTGAACGTGGCGGGGATCGGTACGACGATCGGGGCGATCGGTAACACCGCCTACCTGCTGGACCGGTACCCCGAGCAGAAGGCCCGGTTCCTGTCCGACGTCGAAGGGCTCGCACCCTCCCTGGCAGCGGAATCACTGCGGTTCGAGACACCCATCTCGGGTCTGTGGCGCACCTGCGCCAAGCCGACCAGGATCGGGAACATCGATGTCGAACCGGGTGAGAAGGCCTTCGCTGTCATCAGCGCCGCGAATCATGACCCGCAGGTCTTCGACCGGCCGGACGAGTTCATCATCGAGCGTGACTGGGCCAACCTGCCTACGGATCTTCCGTTCGGCCAGGGCATCCATTTCTGCGTCGGCATGAACATGGCCCGACTCGAGATACAGGTCGCCACCGCGAAGCTGTACAAGCGGCTGCCCAACCTCCGGGTCAGGCCCGGCTTCGAGCCCGAACTCCTTCCGGGGGCGGTGCTGCGCCGTTTCGAGACACTGGAGATGATCTTCGACACCCCGGTCCTGCCGAGGACCACCTGACAACGGGCGTCCCGTCGTCGTAGTACCCGCCGGAGAAGTCGAACAGCCCGCTGGTGTGCTGCGGCGGCATCCGCACGGTGATCCGCCGGTCCGGCCCGAACCGGGGCAGGTGGTCGGCCGCCGGGGCGTCCAGCCCGGCCTTGCCCTCGGCCACCAGCCGCAGCACCACAGTCGCGACGAAGGTCTTGGTGGAACCGCCCACCTGGAACAGCCCATTCGTCGCCGCACGGCTGTACTGTCCGCGGCGGCCACCCCCCGCGCGCGGCCGCCCCGGTCGGCAGCGTGGCCGCCACCGCCGCGTGGAATGAGATCCGGCCGACGCAGCGCGCCCGTGGGAGCCCCGCCGCCCAGCTGGTCACCACCGGTCGGCGCCGCATCCCGCACCGTCCCACCGGAACCGTGGAACCCGGCGTCCACGACGAACCGCCCGCCGTGCCCGGATGGCACGGCGGGCGGTTCGAGTGCTCCGGGCGAGAGGGGTCAGGCGGTGAAATCCTTGTCGCGGGTCTCGGGGAGGGCCAGGATGCAGCCCACGCTGACCAGGCACAGCACGCCGGCGTAGAGGCCGAGGACGAACGGCGACTGCCAGTGCGAAGTCAGCCAGGTGGCGACCAGCGGGGCGAAGCCGCCGCCGAGAGTGACGGCGAGGATGAAGGTCGCCGAGGCTCCGGTGTACCGCAGCCGGGCCGGGAACAGCTCCGGCAGGAACGCGGCCATGGGCGCGAACATCATGATGAACAGCACGAGCCCGATGGTGAAGGCCCCGGTGATCAGTACGGCGTCGCGGGTCTGCAGGGAGCCGAACATGGGCAGGGCCCACACGGCGCACCCCGCCGCGCCGGCCAGCATCACAGGGCGTCTGCCGACCCGGTCGGCCCATATCGCCACCGGCACGGTGACGGCCACGTCGGCCACGGCGGCGATGCTCGTGGCTGTCAGCATCGTGGGCTGCGGGATACCGAGGGCGGTCGGTCCGTAGGAGAGGCTGTAGACGGTCGCCAGGTAGTAGATCGAGGAACCGCCGATCGCCGCACCCACGCCGAGGAGCAGTCTGCCGGGGTACTCCTTGACCAGCACGCCCAGCGGGAAGCGGGGTGCCGCGGCGCCGCCGGTGGACCGCTCGTTGAAGACGGGGGACTCGGCGACCCGGGACCGGACCCACAGGCCGACGACGATCAGGCCGGTGCTCAGCAGGAACGGGATGCGCCAGGCCCACTCGGCGAAGCCGTCCCTGCCCACGATCGCCAGCGTCGGCAGGATCACGGCGCTGGACAGCAGGAAGCCGAGCGGCGGGCCGGCCTGCGGGATCGACGCGTACAGCGCACGGCGTCCGGGGGGCGCGTGCTCCGCCGCCAGCAGCACGGCTCCGCCCCACTCACCGCCGAGGCTCACGCCCTGCAGCAGGCGCAGAACGACCAGGAGCACGGGGGCGATGAGACCGGCGGTCTCGTACGTGGGCAGCAGTCCGACGCCTACCGTGGACAGGCCCATCAGGAGCAGGGAGAGGAAGAGGGCACGCTTGCGGCCGACCCGGTCGCCGATGGCGCCGAACACCACCACGCCGACCGGTCGGGCCACGAACGCGGCGGCGACGGTGAGGAAGGCGGCCAGCGTGGACACCGTGGCGTTGCCGGAGGGGAAGAAGGCCGGGCCGAGGACGAGGGCGGCGGCCGTGCCGTACACGGCGAAGTCGTAGTACTCGATGATCGTGCCGATGAGGCTCGCGACAGCGACCCGCGACGCGGTGGTTTTCTGTGCGGTGGCGGCCGTGCTCGTCGCGGTGACGCCGACCGGTTCGACGTCGCTGGTGGTCTCGGAGTCGCTGGTGATCTCGGACATGGAGCGGCTCGCTTCCCATCAAGCCCGGATGCTCAGTGATCCAGGACATACGGTAGGGAGGACTGAGCGGGGACTGTAGTGCTCCGGCCACCGGCGGAAGGCTCCCCGTGCCGCCCTGCGGCACGACACAACGGACACACCCGGCACTCCGCCCCCCAGGCCGTGACGCGGCCCACGTCAGCGGCGCGCCGCGGCATGCAACAGCGGCTGTGCCTACCTGCGCTGCTGGAGCGGTGACGCGCCGCCGTGCCGCCCACCGGCACACGCCGTTCCCCCACCACCCCCTCGACGCTGGAATGACAGCACCGAGCGTGGCCCGCAGGACGAGCGAGACACCGGAGGCAGCATGTTCGACGAAAACGACACCGTTCTCGACACGCCGATCGAGGACGGTCCTGACCCGGGTGAGTTCATCAGGGCGGCGATGCGATGGCACTTCGACCCCAGGACCGGTTCGCCGTTCTGGTTGGCGCGGGCGAAGACACTCGATTTCGACCCGCTGACCGATGTGAAGGGGGTCGATGATCTGGCGTTGTTCCCGAACGTGTGCGACGAGCTGCGCGACGTGCGCGTCGAGGACCTCGTTCCTCGCGGTTACGGCGAGAACCCGGAGATCTGCGGGATCTTCGAGAGCGGTGGCACCACCGGCCAGCCCAAGCGCGTGGTTCTCCTGCGGGACTGGTTCCTCAAGTCGCAGGGATGGCTCAGCTCGACCCTGGACGCGCACGGCGTCCCGAGGGGCGCGAACTGGCTGATGATGTTTCCCACCGGCCCGCACATGGGGGGCTACGCGTACGCGCGGCTCGCGAAGGACCGTGGCGGCCACCTGTTCTCGATAGACATGGACCCGCGCTGGGTCAAGCAACTCATCTCCTCCGGTCGCACCGACGACGCCCGCGCCTACGCCGGCCATCTGCTCGAGCAGGCCCGGTACGTGTTACGCAGTCAGGACGTGGGTGTCCTCGCCATCACGCCGCCGGTGCTCGAACGACTCGCCGTCGACGACGAGCTGACCGAGCTGGTGCGGAACAAGGTCAAGGCGATCGTCTGGGCCGGTGCGCACATGGACGCCAGCACCCGTGACCTGCTCGGCAGCGAGGTCTTTCCCGGCCTCGCGCTCGTCGGCTTCTTCGGCAGCACGATGATGCTGCACAGCTGCGGCCAGCGATTCACCGAGGACGTCGGCGAGTGCGTCTTCGACCCGCCGGCACCGTTCATCACCTTCCGGGTCGTCGACCCGGACAGCGGGAAACAGGTCGACCACGGCGCCCGTGGCCGGGTGGTGGTCAACCACGTCAGCCGGAGTTTCCTGCTGCCCAACAACCTGGACCGCGACGAGGCCACCCGTGTACCGGGGCCGCGAGGACAGGTGGGCGATTCCCTGGCGGATGTGACTCCGGTTCAGGTCTTCGACGGCGAAGCCGTGATCGAGGGGGTCTATTAGTGAGCGTCACGAGCGACCTCGTCCGACTCGACGCCCTGGGCCCTGGAGGCACGTACCGGTCGAGGAACATCCAGACCGTCAATGACATCCATGGTGCGCCGTTCGCCGAGCTGAGCCTGGTTCCCCCGCTCTTCGTCGCCAGGACGATGTCGGCGCTGCGCAAGGCCGACCCGTTGCCGTTGGAACAGCGCCTGGACGCCATCGCCAGGGCCGGCAGGGCCTTCGCCACCGAGACCGTCGGTGGGCTGTCCCCCGAGGAGTACCAGCACGCGGTGTGCCGGGTGTCGGGCCTGCCCTGGGTCACGACGGAGATGGCCCTCGAGTACACCGTGCAGTACACGGACCGCGCGTACCTCAGTTCCCAGCTGGCCCGTCCCCTCGGGGCGGTCAACGACTGGCGCGATCCGCGCACCCGGCACGGCAGCGGCGTGTGGGCCCGTCGCGGCCATGTGTTCGCCGTTCATGCCCCCGGCAACACACCGAGCGCCCACACCCTGTGGCTGCAGTCCCTCGCCCTCGGCTACCGGGTGGCGGTGCGGCCGTCGAGCCGCGAACCGTTCAGCCCGCACCGGTGGATCACCGCACTGCGCGACGCCGGCTTCGGCGCCGACCAGGTCGCCTTGCTGCCGACCGACCACGCTACCGCCGACGAGGTCGTGCGGGGCGCGGATCTGGCGATGGTGTACGGCGACGACGAGGTGGTGCGCAAGTACTCCTCGATGGCGACGGTGCTGCCGCAGGGTCCGGGGCGGTCGAAGTTCCTCGTCACCAAGGATGCCGACTGGACGTCCTATCTGGACACCATCGTCTCCTCGGTCAGTGCCCACGGCGGAGCCGCATGCATCAACACCACCACGGTGTTCGTCGAGGGCGATCCGGCACCGGTGGCCCAGGCGATCGCCGAGCGGCTCTCCGTGCTGCCCAGCCTGCCGCCACAGGACCCCAAGGCGGTGCTGCCCGTCAAGCCGATCGACGAGGCCCGCCGGATCGAGCGATACCTGCTGGCCAAGGCGGCCGGCACCACCCCGTGGCTGGGCGGAGACGGGATCGTCGACGACCTCGGGGACGGCACGGCGGTGTTGCGCCCCGCCGTGCACCAGGTGTCCCGTCCCGATGCCCCACAGACCCGCATCGAGCAGCGCTTTCCCTGCGTGTGGGTGGCGCCGTGGAGCCCGGAGGCCGGGGTCGAGCCGCTCAAGGACACCGTGGTGCTCACCGCCGTCACCGACGACGAGACGCTGGTGGACCGGCTCATCGACGAGCCCAGCATCGCCAACGTCTACCTCGGCGACCACCCGACGTACTGGCTTCCCCCCGGCATCCCGCATGACGACTACCTCGAATCGTTCCTGATGCGTACGAAGGCCTGCGTCCGCTGATCGCCTGAGCCGAGCAGAGGGCCTTCGCCCGGGTTCGACGAGCGGTTCGACGAGCGAGGGCCCTCATGGCCGTTCCCACCTCCTTGCCGGCGGAAGTCTCCGCGGCCGCGACCTCGGTCCCGGCCGTGGCCACATGGCCGGTCGGCGCGGACGCCTCGCGTACGTAAGGGCGGCCGACGCGGCGGCCTCGCACCCGCACGGCGTGCCGCGCGTGCTGCCGCCCGAATCCTTCGTCGCCTTCCCGTGCCGGGAGGCACGCCACCTGCCCGGAGACACGCCCGACCTGCCCCGAGACACGCCCACTCATCAGGGAAGTGACGTCAGTGATCCACCCGGAACCCACCCATCGCATGCTCATCGGCGGCCGGCTCGTCGGCGCCGAAGGCGACCCGCTGGGTGTGCTGAATCCCGCCACCGAGGAGATCGTCGGCCACGTCCCCGACGCCACCGACGCCCAACTGGACGCCGCCGTCTCGGCCGCGCGACATGCCTTCGCCACCTGGCGCACCACACCTGTGGTCGAGCGCCGCGCCGTGCTGGCCGCCTGCGCGTCGACCGTCCGCGAACACACCGAGGAACTGGCCGTACTGCTCACCACCGAGCAGGGCAAGCCGTTGGCCGACGCGCGCGCCGAGCTCATGGCCTTCGCCGAGTGGCTCGACGCGCATGCCGCCATGGAGTACCCCGACGACGAGGTCACCGAGACCGAGACCCACCGCATCCGGGTGCGCCGCGTACCGCTCGGCGTCGTCGCCGGCATCGTGCCGTGGAACTTCCCGGTCGTCCTGGCCGCCAAGAAGATCGGCCCGGCGCTGCTCGCCGGCAACACCATCGTGGTCAAGCCCTCGCCGTTCACACCGCTCACCACGCTGCGCGTCGGCGAGTTGCTGGCCGACGTCGTACCCGCCGGCGTCATCAACACCATCAGCGGTGGCGACAACCTCGGCCCGAGACTCACCGAGCACCCGGGCATCCGCAAGATCGCCTTCGTCGGCTCCACCGCGACCGGCCGCAAGGTCATGGCCTCCGCCGCCCGTAACCTCTCCCGCGTCACCCTGGAACTGGGCGGCAACGACGCCGCGATCGTGCTGCCCGACGTGGACGTGGACGAAGTCGCGCCGAAGGTCTTCTGGACCTGCTTCGCCAACAGCGGCCAGCTCTGCATCGCCGCCAAACGGGTCTACGTCCACGAGGACGTCTACGACGCGTTCGCGGAGCGATTCGCCGAGCTCGCACGGTCCGTGAAGGTCGGCAACGGTCTGGAGGACGGCGTCCAGCTGGGCCCCCTCCAGAACCGCGCGCAGTACGAGAAGGTCGTCGG
>NZ_AEJC01000516.1 GCF_000317595.1 Streptomyces ipomoeae 91-03
TGCGCAGGTAGGCACGGTTCGCGCGGGAGCGTACGCCTTGTCGGCACGCACCTTGTCCGGCCGGGTGCGCGGGCGGCCCGACTCGAGCCGGGGCACCCGGATGCGGCCCAAGACCACCTGGAACTGCGGGGAATCACCGCGCTGTCCTGCCGTGATGACCAGCGACATCGGTTTCTGGGCCTGCTCGACCGCCAGGTGGAGCTTGGTTGTCAGCCCGCCCCGGGAGCGTCCGAGCCCGTGGTCGTCGGGCTCGATGAACACACCGCCTGGCGGCTCGGTCTGCAGATCCCCTTTTTGCGGGCGCCGGCCGCATGCTGGTGGGCGCGGGCGATGGTCGAGTCCACCGAGACGTCCCAGGTGATCAGTCCCTCGGCGTCGGCCTGGGCCTGCAGCTGTTCGAAGATGCGGTGCCAGGTGCCGTCCCGCTGCCAGCGGCGGAACAGGCCGTAGACCGTCTCCCACGGGCCATAGCGCTCGGGCACGTCCCGCCAGGGAGCACCGGCGCGGGTGCGCCACCGTATGCCGTCTATCAGTTGCCGCTTGGTGTGCACCGGTGGCCGTCCAGGCTTCTTGCCGACCGGGAGCAGGGGCTCCAGCTTCGCCCACTGTGTATTCGTCAGATCATGCCGCCCCACGAAGTGGGATCTTGACACATCAAGATCCACATATGAAACGCACCCTAGGGTTCGTCTTCAAAGATCGTCAGACGGTGGATCATGGTGGGGTGGTACGCCGTCATGAACTCACCGACCAAGAGTGGGAGTTGCTCGCTCCGTTGATACCGCGGGCCGCGACAGGCCGGCCTCGTGTGGAGGACCGGCAGGTCGTCAACGGGATGGTCTACAAGATCCGGACCGGCATCTCGTGGCGTGATCTGCCGGACCGCTACGGTCCGTGGAAGACGGTCTACACCCGCTTCCGTCGCTACGCCCTGGACGGCGTGTTCACCCGGGTCCTGCAGCAGATCCAGGCCCGGGCCGACGCGGCCGGTGACATCGACTGGCTGGTGCAGATCGACTCCACCGTCGTCCGCGCCCACCAGCACGCAGCCGCCACCGGCCGAAAAGGGGGCAGCACCGGCAGGACGAACCGGACGATCGCGCCCTCGGCCGATCCCGAGGAGGCCTGACCACCAAAATCCACCTCGCCTGCGACGGCCGCGGCCGTCCTCTCGCCGTCCTGGTCACCCCGGGCCAGCGGCACGACAGCATCTGCGCTCGCCCCCTTCTGGAACGGATCCACGTCCCTCGAACTGGCCCGGGCCGACCACGCTGCCGTCCCGACCACGTCATCGCAGACAAGGCCTACAGCTCGCGCGGCTTCCGCGCCTACCTGCGAAAACGCGGCATCGCACACACCATCCCAGAGAAGACCGACCAGCGACGGCACCGGCACAATCGCGGCCATCGCGGCGGGCGGCCGCCCGGGTTCGAGCGGGAGATCTACCACCGACGCAACGTCATTGAGCGCTGCTTCAACCGGCTCAAGGGCTTCCGTGGCATCGCCACCAGATACGAGAAGACCGCCGCTTCCTACGAAGCGGCGGTCACACTCGCGTCATTCCTGCTCTGGGCAAGATCCGTTTGAAGACGGACCCTAGTACAGATCTGGTATTTAGCCAGTTGGAGGGGGTGCGCATACGTCGTACGTTCAGTGCGCGTACACCGTAAAAGCACTGGAGGGACTTCTCATGCAGACCGTGCTCATCTCCGGCGGCGGAATCGCCGGGCCCGTCCTCGCCTACTGGCTGCGCCACCACGGCTTCGCGCCCACCGTCGTCGAACGTGCCCCGGGCCAACGCCCCGGCGGCCAGGCGGTGGACATCCGCGGCGTCGCGCTCGAAGTCGTGGAGCGGATGGGCCTGCTGGAGCAGGCAAGGCGCGTACGGACCCGGATGCGCGGCATGTCGATCCTCGACCCCGACGGCCACGAGGTCGACCGCTCCACCGAGGCGACCTTCAGCAGCGGCCGGCTCGACAGCGAAGACATCGAGGTGCTGCGCGATGACCTGGTACGGATGGTGTACGAGCACACGCGCGAAGGCGTCGAGTACCTCTTCGGCGACAGCATCACCGCCCTCGACGAGGACGAGACCGGTGTGCGCGTCGACTTCGCGTACGGGCCATCCCGCACCTTCGACCTCGTGGTCGGGGCCGACGGCCTCCACTCCACCGTACGACGCCTGGCCTTCGGTCCGGAGAAGCGTTTCGCCCACCACCTGGGCAGCTACCTCTCGGTGTTCAGCGCGGACAACTTCCTCGCCCTGGACGACTGGCAGATGTGGATGTGGCCGCGGGACGGCGACATGGGTTTCGTCGGCATCATGCCCGTACGCGGCAGCACCGAACTCAGGATCGCCTCCAGTTTCGAGTCCGCCCCCCTCGCCCACGACCTCGCCGCCCTGCGGCAGCTCGTCGTGGACAAGCTCGCGTCGCTGCGGTGGGAAGGGACTCGCCTTGCCGAGGCCGCCCGGAAGGCGCCCGACTTCCACTGCGACGGGGTGGCCCAGATCCGCATGGAGCCATGGTCGCGGGGCCGGGTGACCCTGCTCGGAGACGCCGGCTACTGCCCTTCCCCCTTCTCGGGACAGGGCACCAGCCTGGCCCTCGTGGGCGCCTATGTGCTGGCCGACTGCCTTACCCAGGCCAACGGCGACCACCGCGGCGCGTATGCCCACTACGAGCGGCGGATGCGCCCGTTTGTCACCCTCAACCAGGCACTGGCCACCGAGACCGGCGAACGCGCCTCGGATGAATCCTTTGAGCGCGCCAAGAACGCCCTCTCGCTGGACGGCTGATCCCCGGCCCGAACGAACAACCAAGCACGAAGGAACAGCACAGAACCGCTCCCGCGTTCAGCGCCTGCTGTCGCCGGGGGCAGCAGGCTGGTGATGTGGATCCGGCCCTTGTAGTGGTTCGCCACCGTGGTGATGTGGTTGTTCATCACGCTGCGCGGTGTGTTCGCGTCCGTGATGGAACTGACCCAGCCGGGCCAGTCGGGAGTGCCGCACCAGCGTGTGGCCGCGCACGCGCTGACCGCGGGCCGTCGCGCGGTTCACGATCTGGTCGGCGGGGCGAACGTGAACGAGTCGCGGGATCGCTCGGTGGCGTCCCACTTCATCTCGTTCTCGGGTGTGACCGAGTTGAACTCGCGGTCCAGGATGCCGGTGTACGTGCCGGCGCCGAGCTTTCCGGGGGCCACCGCTGCCCCGAAGTACCGTCCGGACTGGGCGGCTTGGGCGCCGCGTGTGACCGTCGGCCGTATGTTTTCTGGGTCTCCTTCGCGGAGCCGGGGCCATGGATGTCTGGCTTGGCCGGTGGGTACGTCTGCGGGGCTGGTCGGTGGGTGGATCCGCGCGGGCGACCCCCGACGGCTCGAAGTCGCTGTCGCTTTCCGTCGGTGCGGGGCGTTGGGCGGTTTTGTCTTGGCTTCCGCGACGGGTTCTGCCACTGCCACGCTGTGCTGTGTCCGGCACACTTCCGTGTGGTCGGCTAGGGCAGCAGGGTTGCTGGTCACTGGGCTGGTGTGGGTCGTTGACGGCGTGCTCGCGCTGGTCGCGGGTGTTCGTCCACGGTGGAGGTCGTTGTGTGGCGCGCCGGCAGGCGCGGCTTGGTTTTCCGACAGGATCGTCCGTTGTGGGGCCGGGCCGGTTGGGTTTGGTGAGGACGGGCGTGGTGGCGTCCGTGGTGCCTGACTCATGCCCAGATCGCTTCCGCCAGCGCGGCGCCGATGAAGGCGGCCCCGATCGCGGCGCCCACGCTCGCGAGGACATTGACCACGGCGTGGAACCGTGCCCCCACCTCGGCCAGACGCATGGTGTCGTAGGAGAACGCCGAATAGGTCGTCAGTGTCCCGCACAGCCCTGTCCCTACCAGCAACCGTACGCTGGAGGGTGCGGCACCGTGCGTCACGGCGCCGGTCAGCAGCCCGAAGAGCAGACAGCCGGCCACGTTGACGGTGAACGTCCCCCACGGGAAAAGCGTGTCGTTACGGGCCTCGACCGCCCGGTCGATCAGATACCGCAGTGGCGCTCCCACCATCGCGCCGCCGACGACGAGCAGCCAGTTCACGTCAAGAGCCCCTCATCGCCTGGTTCATGGGAGGCGAGTCGGTGTCGTTCGCGCCTTCGGGCATTCAGGTGCCGCGTGACGGCTGACGCACTCCATACCGCCGCAAGGGACACCACGAGCATCAGTGCGAGGTACGCCAGCCCTGCTGTGGCCCGGCCTTGGTCCACCAGGCGCCGGATGTCGCCCACGTAGGCGGAGAACGTGGTGAAGCCGCCCAGAACCCCGGTGCCGAAGAACGGCCGCACCAGCCGGTGCGGCGCCCACGCCTGGCTGCTGACCACCACCATCAACACACCGATCATCGCGCACCCGACCGCATTGATCCCCAGTGTCGCCCAAGGGAAGGCGCCAGGGGCAGTCGGCCACAGCAGCTCAGCCCCGTACCGTGCCGCTGCGCCAAGCCCTCCGCCGAGGGCTGTCGTCACAAGCACCGGCCCCGGCCCGCGTAGCCACTTGCGCCACAGCGTGGCTGCTTATCAGAGATGTGATACGCACTCATACCTGGTATATATCCGCGTATCGCTCATCTACTGCTAAAAGTAGCCAGAAATGATGCCGTAGATGACGGCGTCCGACGAATAGACTTCGCCGTCACCGGTCAGGATTCGGACGCCAATCGTGGTCACCATCCATAACTTCGGGGCGTCGTTGCCGCAATGGCCACAGTAACCAGCCGGCTCGGATGGCGGCGACTCGCACTGAATAACAATGTTTATCAGTTCGAATTGATATCGAGAAGAGCGGGTGACGGCAAGCCGACCATTTTGACGGTTAATCGGGAAGTGTTCGGGTATCTTCGATGCAAAAGAATCATCCGATAAACGTACAGAATTGCTCGTTGGAGTCCCCCCACCCACGTCTCCAGCAGTCGAAAGGTTTCAGCTCTCGGTGATGCGGAGGCGTGCTCATGTCCCTGACGGTTTCGGAGATGGCCAGGATTCTGATGGTGCTGACCGTTTTCCTGGTCGCGGCGCATCTCGGTGCGTACGTCTTCGGGCGGTTGCGCCAGCCTCCGGTGATCGGCGAGATCGTGGGGGGTCTGCTGCTCGGGGCCAGCGCCCTGGGCTTTCTCGCCCCGCAGGTGAGCCGCTGGCTGGTGCCGTCCTCCAGTGCGACCGCCCACATGCTGGGGGCGGTCTACCAGCTCGGCACGATCCTGATGGTCTTCCTGGCCGGGCTGGAGATGCGCCAGAGCAGTCTGGGTGCGGAGCGGAGGACCGTGCTGTTCACCACCGTCGCCGGCCTGGTGATCCCGTTCGCGGCCGGTCTGGCCCTCGCTCAGGCGGTAGACCCCGGTGGCCTGGCCGGCCCGCACGGATCCGCGGCGAGCATCTCCCTGGTCCTGGGACTGGCCATCGCGGTGACCAGCATTCCGGTCATCTCCCGGATCATGATCGATCTCGGCATCATGGGCAGCCTCTTCGCCCGGATGGTGATCACTGTCGCCGTCATCGAGGACGTCCTCCTCTATGTCGTCCTGGCCGTGATCCTGGGGCTGGCCCATGTTCAGTCGGACACCTCCTACGGTCTGCCCGCCATGCTCCCCAGCGAAGGGATCGGCTGGGAGGTGGCCTACTACGTGGGCGCGTCACTGCTGTTCTTCGGGGTCTGCCTCGCTGGCGGCCGTGCGGCGTTCCGGTGGCTTGCCACAGGCCCTCTGAAGGGGCTGGAGCGGCGCGGCCCGGCCGCGTTCCGCCTGGTCTTCCTCTTCGTCCTGTGCCTGGGCTGTATGGGCCTGGGCATCGATCCGATCTTCGGCGCGCTCATGGCGGGCATCGCCATGGCGGGCCACGAGATGACGTCACCCGGGCAGGAGACCATACGGGGATTCTCGCTGGCCTTCTTCATCCCGATCTACTTTGCGCTCGTCGGCTTCCGCCTCGACCTCGTCCACGACCTCGACCTGCTCTTCTTCGGCTGGCTGTTCGTCCTGGCCTGTGCGGTCAAGTTCGCCAGCGTGTGGCTGGGAGCGCGCCTGGCCGGCAAGTCACCGTCGTGGTCGACCCACTTCGCGGTGGCGATGAACGCCCGCGGCGGCCCCGGCATCATCCTGGCCTCGGTGACCTTCAGCGCAGGCGTCATCAACGGACGGTTCTTCGTCGCGCTCGTGCTGCTGTCCATCCTCACCTCCCAGTTCGCCGGCGCGTGGCTGACCCGGGCACTGTCCAGGGATCCCGCACTCTTCTCCTCGGACCCACCGCACGCTTCGCCGGAGGCCGTTCCCCGGCAGACAACGCGTGAAGCAGTGGGCGGTTCCCGCCCGGCGACGGTGTCGGAGAGGGAATCGGACGCACCGGGCGAGGCCTCAGCTCAATGAGAGGCCACCAGCCTGAATCGGCTGGTGGCGCGGTGGTGTGGGTTCATCGGTCCTGCGCAGCCTCACCAAGTCGCGTCTGTCGGTGCGTTACGCGACCAGACTGTCGCGGGCACTGCTCGTACTGACCGACACCGAGGCCGTCCGCCGGCAGACGATCTTGAGCGTGGACGAGCGCCCGCGATCAGCGCGAGTACGCGACCAATGGCCCACACCAGCCTCGTGACCGGCAACTTCAAGTTGAGAAAGGCTGATTGATCTCCGTGTGTGCAATGGCGGCACCAGCAATCTGCCCAGGTGGAGTGCTCGTCTCCTGACTGCGGTTGCGTCCCCTGGCAACCACCTGCCCATGGGCATGGATCAACACTGCTCCGATAGGCCGACTGCCTGCCCTGGAGGATTCCCGGGTCGGCTCGAAACGCGTCCGCCGGACTGCAGGCAGCGCAGTGGTGTCATTGCCAAGCATGCCTGGATGCTGCCGAGCTCGGAGGTCGGATGAGACGGCCTCAGACCTTCTGTTCCGCCATGAACCCCGCTGCAAGGATGCTTGACTCGGCTGGGAGCCGGTGCCAGAAGCCGCAGCATCCGGGCCTGGTCCTCCGGTAGTCGTCCGTACGAGACCTCGAAGACGGGGCGCGGGGCGAGCGGCTCGCCGTTCTGGTCTACGCCCTTGCTCTCCAGTGCTGTGACCGCATAGATTCGCCGGGTTCAGGCTGCTGAGCCGAGGCACGATAGTTGCCACATAGGCAGGCTTGTTGTCACCGTGGTCGGGTTGGTGGGCGTTGCAGCCAGTTGAGCGCTGACGCCGGTTGAGGCGGCAGGGGACTGTCGGTGGCTGGTGGCAGGATCACCGGCATGGTTTTCGTACGTACTACTCCGCCGCGGCCTGTCGAGGTGACCGCGGTCTTTCCTGAGCTGGCTCCGTTGGCGCGTGCCGCGATTCGGCTGCATCCTCGTGCCGGGTCGCCCTCGGTACGGGACAGCTCTGTGGGTGGCCCGTTGCTGTGGCCCGCCGAGGAGCCATGGCCGCACTGCGAAGACATGCACCCGGGCACCGGACGGTGCAAGTCGCCGGCAGACATACGACTCGAGAGGCGCAGACGAGCCCGACTCCACAGTGATCCCCAAGGTCCTCACTACACGCCGGAGGAGACGGAGATCCATGACCGCAACGCCGCGACGTTCATGGAGCGACTCGATGCCGGCCCTCCCTGGCCCGCAGAGAGTCCAGTCCCCATGCTGCCCATCGCCCAGCTGTACGTGCGCGATGTCCCTCTCCTGCGGCCGCCCGGGCAGGCCGACGTGCTCCAGGTGAGCTGCCCCGAGTTTCGTAGAGTCCGGCGGTCTTGTTTCAGGCGGACTGCAAGGTGGCTTGCTGTTGTCGCCACCAGTCGCGTTCGTACTCGGCGGGCGGTACGTAGTCGAGTGCGGAGTGCAGGCGTTCCTCGTTGTACCAGGTGACCCACTGGAAGATCGCCCGCTCGACCTGGTCGAAGTCCCGCCATGGGCCTTGCATCTCGATCAGCTCGGCCTTGAAGGTGCCGTTGAGCGCCTCGGCCATCGCGTTGTCGTAGCTGTCCGCGACGGAGCCGACCGAGGCGGCTGCGCCGATCTCGGCGAGCCGGTCGGTGTACCGGATGGATACGTATTGCGAGCCGCGGTCGCTGTGATGGATCAGGCCGGAGTCTTTCTTGATCCGGCGTCTCCACAGCGCCATCTCCAGTGCATCCAGCGGGAGTTCGGTTCGCATGTGGTTCGCGACCTGCCAGCCGACGATCGTCCGGGAGAAGACGTCCAGGACGAACGCCACGTACACCCAGCCCGTCCAGGTGCGGACATAGGTCATGTCGGCCACCCAGAGCTGGTCGGGCCGGCTCGCGGTGAAATTGCGGTCGACCAGGTCCGGCGGCCTGGGCGCCGACGGCTCCGGCACGGTGGTGCGGCGCCGCTGGCCGCGGATGACGCCCTCCAGGCCCAGCTCGGCCATCAGCCGCTCCACGGTGCAGCGAGCCACGTGCACACCCTTGCGCCGCAGCGCGCGGGTGATCCTGCGGACGCCATAAGTGCCGCCGGACTCGACATGGACCTGTTCGATCAGCGGCATGAGCTGCTCGTCACGCAGCCGGCGGGCGGACTTCGGCCGCTTCTTGCGCGCGTAGTATGCCGACTCGGAAAGCCCCAGCACCCGGCACGCGAACCCGACCCCGAGGCCCTTGTCCCTGAGGTGCTCGATCACCTGGTCGGCCTCGTCCGGGGACGGTCGAGTTCCGCCGCGAAAAACGCGCTCGCGGCCTTCAGAATCTCGTTCGCCCGCCGCAACTCCGCGTTCTCCCGGCGGAGCTGCCTCAGCTCTTCCCGCTCGGCGGTGGTCAGCCGGTCGTCGCGTTCACCGGTGTCCGCCTCGGCTTGGCGGACCCAGCCGCGCAGAGCCTCCTTGTGGATGCCCAAGTCCTTCGCGACATGCGCGATCGGTCGGCCGGTGGTGCGGACCTCGCGGACGGCCCGCTCGCGGAGCTCGTCCGGATATTTGCGTGGTGCTGGCACTGCTCGTGGTTCTCCTTCGGGCCAGGATCATAAGCCTGGCTTCAGGAACTCCACGAAACCGGGGTCAGCTCAGTCATGACCGCCCTGGGGAATGTAGAAGTCGTCCCGGTACTCGATGAAGGACGCGCCCTTCCACCGGCTGGTTTCCTTGGCCCGCTTCCAGTAGGCCCAGACGCGGCGCTTGTCGCCCTTCTTGTAGTCCTCGGGGTCGTCGGTGATCTCGTCCAGCTCAGCCTGTGTGGGTTCCCTCAGGCCGTCCCACTGTTTCTGCCCGTTGACATAGTCGAACTCGTCCCAGTCGGACTTGTTGCGCTCGAAGCCGTCGTCGGGCATGGCGCCCTCCACGACGTCGGCGAAGTCGTAGAGGTCGCTGAACATCTCGTCGCAGCGTTTGCCGGGCTTGAGGCCCTTCGGTGCCGCGTTCGCGGCCGTCAGCGACGGCAGACCAGTCAGGGACAACGCCCCGGCACAGGCCACAGCCATTGCAGTTCTTGCCCACCAGCTTCGCCGGCGGGAACGGATCGCTCGGGTCACGCGAAACCCCCAGGAGGCCCAGATCGGCACATCGCTCCGCGCGGCACCACGGGCCCCCGTGGTCGATCGGTGCCGTGCGAGCGACGGCCCACACTAGGGTCTCAACTCGCCTCGCACATCAAGGATTTGGCTTGCCGCGCCCGTCAACCCTCCTGTTCCACGGGATCGTCACACCCTGCACACACCCGGCCGCGCGGCCGGGTGTGTGCAGGGTTCCAGGGACTAGGCTCGCGCCCCATGAAATGGACAGACCCCCGTGACATGGGCCCCGAGGAGTACACCGCATACCTGCGCGAGGAGAAGCAGGCCGAGGAAGAAGCAGCCCACAACCCGGCCCTGGCGGCGTGGCTGCACGCCCAGAAGCAGGCGTTCGAGACGTGGAAGCGGCATCGGGAAGGGTGGGGGCCGTGGGACTTCACTGTCGATTCCCTGGCCCGGCTGGAGGCGATGGTCCGCGCCACATACGCGAGCCCGGCCCAGGCACGCGAGAAGGCCGGCGAGGCAGAGATCACGGTGGCCGCCTGGTACCTCGGCGAGGTCCACAACCGGGCCTTCGGCACCCAGTGGCGCCTCACCCCCGACGGCGACGGTCTGCCGCGACCCCGTATCACGCCACCGTGGGACCGCCGAATCGAGTTCTACTTCACCGACCCCGAACACATCGAGGAGGACGCCCGGCCGGTGTACACGCCGACCGACGTCATCTGCTCCCTGCCCGCACAGCCCCCGGAGCGGGGGCTGCTGCACCGGATCAGCACCCGGTGGGAAGTACCCACCTCATGCGACGACCCGTACTGCCGCTACCACCAAAACAGCTACTGAGGTTTTCAGTTCAGGGTGACCGACTGTTCTCGGGTTGGCTCGGGAGCGGTTGACGAGGTCCCGTTTGATCGGTCCGGTCGGCGGGATTCTGCGGTTGGGGCAGGCTGTTCGGGTCCGTTGTTCGGGGCCGGCAGTGCGTGTGGGGCGGTGTGCGCTGCTCCGTGAGGCGGGGCTGGGGATGGAGGGCATGGCGGGGCTGCCGCCGGGTTGCGGATCTTTGGTGGGGTGTGGGACGGGCGTCTGAGCTTGGTTGCCTGATGGTTCGTCAGCCGTGGCGTGGAGGGCGGCCCGTTTCGGCTGGGCTGGCCGGGTGTCACCGGTGCGGGCGTGCACCGACCAGCCCCGCCACAAGCCGTGGATGCCGACCCCGCTTCCCGCCGGTTCTCTTGCGGTGGCAGGATGCCTGATCACGGAGGAGCACACGGGAGATCCCATGCACGTTCAAGGCAACCCTGGCTCGGCAGAAGGCTTCAGCGTCTTCGCTGTCGACGGCAGTTGGCCGGAATCACGGCAGGTCACGGGGCACGGCTACAACCGAGTCACCGGCGACATCCATGTGTACCTGTGGTTCGGTTCTCCGTATTTCGACCCCGAGGTCGAGCACGTCACGGTCTTGAGCGCCTCCTCCGGCAATGCGGAGGCCGGCGATGCTCTGGAGCGGGCTTTCGAGGACTACTACCACCCCGGCGAGGAACCCCCGGCCAGCCTGCCGGCCTCCGAACCCGTCACTGTCACCACCGACGGGAAACCCATGACGTTCGAACTCTGGCGCAACAGCAGCAACCGTTACTGGGTCGCACGGGGATGCGTCGAGAGCACTGAACTGGTCCTGTCCGGCACCGAGATCGAACCCGGCGAGCTCAGCCTGGTCCGCGTGAGCGACCTGACCTCGTTCTCGAACCCCTTCGCGCCCCTGGGGTAACTGCACTGCACCTCGGCCCTCGGCCCACTGCCCGGGAAATGGTCTACGCCGATACGGGAAGCGATCTCCAACCCAGCTCAGCCGCACTGGTCAGAGCCATTCGTCAACGCCCCGGTGATGTCATGGCGGGGCTGGGACGAGCCCGGTCTCGGCGATGAAGCCGTCGAGCAGGCTGGGCTGATACTGCAGGCGTTTGAGGGGTGTGCGGGTCAGCCCGGCGATCTCGTCGATGTTGCACGGGGCGAGGTTGCCCAGGCTGTTCTTCAGATGTGACCACACGCCCTCGGGCGGGTCGAGGTCGGGCGCGTAAGTGGGGAAGCGGGGAAGCGGAAGACGGTCAGCCACTGCCGGGCCGTGATCAGCTCGCGCATGGCCGCATCGACGTGATGGGTGTAGTTGTCGTGATGGGTGTAGTTGTCCCACACCAGCACGACGGGCCCGCCGAGCCGCTGGTGAGCTGCGTCCAGCAACCCGGCGAAGTCCTTTTCCCGAAACCCCTTCTTCTCGCCCTTGCGGCCGCGGTGCACCAGCACGCGGAAGATGAGCCCGGTGCGTCGGCCGGCCCTGCGGTAGACCAGCCCAGCCAGGGAGATACGTCCCGAGTCTGCGGCCCTGACCGTGACGCAGGGCGTGCGTCCACGCCGGGACCAGGTGCGTGCTTTCCGGCCGCAGCAGCTGCCCCGACTCGTCCGCGAAGCAGAGCCAGGCGCCCTGATCCCTTACCGTCTTTCCACCGCCGGCCATGTCTCCTTGATCCATGTGGCAACCGCTGATGGCGCTCTTTGAGATTGGCCACCCCCTGCTCAGGGGTGTCCCCACACCTGCTCGCGATTCCCCAGCTGTGGAATGACCTCCTGGGGCAGGGGCCCGTTTGTCCTCGGCCGATGATTAGGTTTGGTTCGCGATCCGGCGGCCGAGCTGTTCGAGGAACTCCTGCAAGCTGGACGCGGTGATCTCGAAGTCGTCAAACCAGGAGGCCGTGGTGGACTTCCAGACTTGTCCGCTGGCTCCGATCGCGAACAGATGGCCCCCGCCGTCGCTGGCGAAGACCAGCGCGATCGGTTCGCCGTCGATCGGAGCGGGGCCGTACTCACGGAAGTGCTCCGCCGCCGTCGCAGGTGAGTGGATGAAGTATCCGCTGTCGACGTCGGGCAGCGACGCCTCACCGATCACCCAGTAGAGCGTGGTGGGCCGTTCGCGAGTGGGGCTGAGCTGGGGCTTTGACAGAACTCAAACCGCCGTTCCCCGTCGCGTGGAGATCATTACCCGACTGCGTGCATAGTGCAATCATGTAGGCCTCCGGCCCTCCGAAACAGTGCCGCTCCGCCGACCTGATCGGCTGCAGTGTCATGGGTTTTCTCGTTATTCCACAGCGCGGCCGATGAGTTTGTGGCTCCCGGCTGGTCCAAGCTTGTGACACCCCAGGAAAGGACACCGCCATGTCGGAGCTTCTTGTCGACTTCATCACCTCCCTCGACGGTTACGCATCGGGAGAGGGATGGCCCGGGTTCTGGGGCCTCGAGGGCCCGGAGTACCTCGCGTGGCTCGGCGAGCAGCCCGAGGCCACCTACCTGATGGGAGCGAACACCTACCGCCTGATGTCGGGCTTCGCCGCAGGCGAGGTCCCGAAGGGCCAAGACGAGTTCAGGCCCGAAGAAGAGGCGTCCGTCGACGAGCTCACGCAAGCGTCCAAGGTGGTGTTCTCTTCCTCCCTTGAGGAGCCACTGACGTGGGCCAACTCCACGCTCGTCCGCGACGACGCCGTCGAGGCGGTCCGCGC